>NZ_JBSFLB010000010.1:111354-227967 GCF_053598835.1 Streptomyces sp. NPDC001070 | reverse complement strand
GTATCCGTCGGCGAACGGCCGGCCGAGTCAGCCGCCTCAGGTGCTGGCCGCGACGGTGGTACTGCAGAGCCTGCGGGTAGCGTCGGGAACCGGCCGGAGAGCACGGCCCGCACGACACGAACAGCCCGGGAGACGACACGGTGGGGCAGGAACAGGGCACCCCGGACAGCGAACTGCGCTACCGCAAGGTCGCGGCCGAACTCCGCGAGGCGATCATCGCGGGCGAGTACGCCGCCGGCACGAAACTTCCCCCCGAAGGGACGCTCGCCGAGCGCTACGACGTCTCCCGCGGCACGGTCCGGCACGCGCCGGCCGTGCTCCGCTCGGACGGCCTGGTCACCTCGCGGCGCGGCACGCGGCGCACGGTGCTCGGCGGCCCGAGGGCGCAGAGTTTCTCGGAGCTGCTGAGCTTCACCAACTGGGCCCGCTCCATCGGCGAGACCCCGGGCGGACGGGTGGACCGCGTGGTGCGGCGGCCGGCCGAGCCCCTCGAGGCCGGGCAGCTCGGCCTGGAGGAGGGCGCGGAGGTGTACCTGGTGCTGCGGGTGCGGACCCTGTCCGGAGAGCCGGTCATGGTCGAACGCTCCCTCTACCCGGCCCGGGTGGGCGCGCTCGTGGCCGAACTGCCGTCCGACACCGTCTCCCACACCGATGCCCTCGTCGCGCACGGCGTCCTCTTCACCGACGCCGACCACACGATCGACCTCGCGTGGGCCGACGCCGACGACTGCCGCCTCCTGGACTGCCCGCCCGGGCAGGTCCTGCTGCGCGAACGGCGCCGCACGACCGACCCGGAGGGAGCGCCGGTGGAGTGGTCCGAGGACCGCTACCTGCCCGGCACCATCGCCTTCACCGTGCACAACTCCGTCGCGACCTCCACCCTGGGCCGCCGCCGCAGCCCCCGTACGGACGGGGCCTGAGCGCCCCCAGGCGGTGGGCGGGTGCGGGTTCGTCTCGCGCCTCACCTCCCCGCCCGCAGCCCGCGTCGGTGCGCTCGAGGAGCGCGAGACGGCGGGACAGCCGAACAACCACCTCCACCGCTCCCGCAGGCCCCCCTCCTAGCCGCGCCGGGCAGCGCGGCGAACTCGGCCGCCTGTGCCGGGGTCATCACGCCGCCCTGGATCTCCAGGGTGTAGCCAACTTCTCCGACCGTCACAGGCCGGCGCAACCGGGAGATGTCCCGGAGGTGGCGGGAGGGCGAATCCCGGCGGGTGAGCGCGGTATCGGCGGTTCCGGCGCGAGCTGTACGCCTTGTCGCCACACACGTGGTCCGGTCTCGTGCGCGGGCGGCCATCAGCTGGACGCGGAACACGGAGGTGTTCCAAGACCGTGATCAACTGTGGGGCGCCACCCCACGTCCTGGCATCAGAACCGCCAGTGGGCGGCGGCTGCCGTCACTGGCCGGGTGAATCTTCGTCGTAAGACCACCCTGTGAACAGCCGACCGTCTCGTCAGAACGCTGCTCGTCGGGGCGACGGCGCCACCGCGCGTTCGGTCCGGCCCACCGGCCATGGGGCCGGGCCGCATCCCTCCCGCCCCGGCATGACGTGGGTCACATCGTCCCGGCGGCGTCACGTTCCCGGGTCCTGGTTCGCTCTTGGATTGCGGCACACCGCGGCGAACAGGAGAAACCGTCATGCCCGAGCCGGCCGAGGCGAACCAGGCGACCGAGGCGTTCGTCGCCCATCGCGAGCTGCTGTTCTCGCTGGTCTACAACCTGCTGGGGAGCGTCGCGGACGCCGAGGACGTACTGCAGGACACCTGGCTCGCCTGGGCGGCCCGCGAGGAGCGGCCGGAGGCCGAGCCGGTGGCGAACGCTCGGGCGTATCTGGTGCGCGTGGCGGTCCATCAGGCGCTCGCGCGCCGGGCCGCGATCAGCCGGCGCCGTGAGCAGTACGTGGGCCCGTGGCTGCCGGAACCGCTGCTGACCGCGCCGCACGGCGACGCCGGGGCGGGCGACGCCGCCGAGGACGCGGTCCGCGCCGAGGCGGTGTCGATGGCGCTGCTGGTGGTCCTGGAGACGCTGACGCCGCTGCAGCGCGCGGTGTTCGTCCTGCACGAGGTCTTCGGCTACCGCCACACCGAGATCGCCGCGATCCTCGACCGCGATCCGGCGGCGGTACGCCAGCTCTCGCGGCGCGCACGCAAGCACGTGCAGGAGCGCCGGACCCGCTACCGGGCCGAGCCGGAGGTGCGGCGGCGGGTCACCGAGCGCTTCCTCGCCGCCGCGCTCGGCGGCGACCTGGACGCGCTGATGGGTGTCCTCGCCCCCGACGTGACGCTGTGGACCGACGGCGGCGGCAAGGTGCGGCAGACGCTGCCGCGCCCGCTGCACGGCCGCGACAAGGTCGCCCGCCTGATCGCGGGTGTCGCCGACCGGGCCCCCGAGAACGCCGAACTGCGCTACCGCACGGTCAACGGCGATCCCGCCGCCGTGCTCGTCGAGGGCGGCTCCGCTTTCGCCGTCATGGTCGTCGACCTCACCCCGGACGGGGAGCGGGTCGCGGAGATCTACGCGGTGACCAATCCCGACAAGCTCAACCGGATCATCTGACGGACAACCCGCAAGGGAGACAGCAGTGTTCACCGTGTCCACCGCGTACTTCGCCCTCACGGCCCTGACCATCGCCTACAGCGCCTTCTCCGCGGGCTGTGACTTCGTCCGCTTCGAGCGCGTCGCCGTCGGCATGGACAAGGCCGGCGTCCCCCGCTCCTGGATGCCCGCGCTCGGCCTGCCCAAGGCGGCCGCCGCGCTCGGACTCCTCGCCGGGTTCCGGTTCCCGGCCCTGGGCGCGGCCGCGGCGGCCGGCCTGGTGCTGTTCTTCCTCGCCGCCGTCGGCGTCCACTGGCGTGTGCGCGACTACTCCTTCGGCCTGCAGTACCCCTTCCTGCTGCTGGCGGCCGCCACGCTGGCGACAGGGCTGGCCCGCTGAGGGTGCGCCGCGACGGGGGACAGGCGGCACCGTTCCATGTACTATGCCATCCATCATAGTTACCGGCCGGTAGGTGGCCGGCCGCGGAGCCAGGGGCAAGGTGGTGCACGCATGAGTCCCCGCAGGAGCGACAGCCGCGAGCGGATGCTGCGCAGCACCGTGGCGCTGCTGTCCGAGTACGGTGCCGGCGCCACCAGCATCGACCGCGTCCTGGCGCACAGCGGCGCGCCCCGCGGCTCGGTCTACCACCACTTCCCCGGCGGCCGGGGCCAGCTCGTCGACGAGGCCGTGACGACCGCCGGCGACGTCATCTCCGGCCTGATCGAAGCCGCCGTCGCGGGGGGTGATCCGCTCCGGTCCGTGGACGCCTTCTTCGCCCTGTGGCGCGGCAGGCTCCTGGACAGCGAGTTCCGGGCCGGCTGCCCCGTCGTCGCCGTGGCCGTGGAGACCAACGACGACGCCCCGCACCTCGCCCGCTCGGCCGCGGCGGTCTTCGCGCGCTGGAACGCGGCGCTCGCCGAGCTGTTCGTACGGCACGGGCTGCCCGCCGGGCGGGCACGACGGCTGGCCGCCTTCGTCGTCGCCTCCGTCGAGGGCGCGGTGGTCATGTGCCGCGTCGAGCGGAGCATCGCACCGCTCGACGCCGCCGCCGGAGAGATCCACGACCTGCTCGCACACGCCCTGCGGCGGCCCGAACCAGGCCGCTCCCCTTCCGAGATCCGCCCGTCCGACCCCCTGTCCCAAGGAGCAGCCATGCCCACGCTCGACCGCCAGGACGACGTCTTCATCCTCGACCTCGGGGACAACGAGAACCGCTTCCACCCGGACTGGCTCGCATCGGTCAACGCCCTCCTGGACGAGGTGGAGAAGACGGAGGGGCCCCGCGCCCTGGTGACCGCGGCCACGGGCAAGTTCTGGTCCAACGGCCTCGACCTGGACTGGCTGTTCGCCCACGCCGACCAGGCGGGCGAGTACGTCACCGGAGTCCAGACCCTGTTCGCCCGGGTCCTGACGCTGCCCATGGCCACCGTGGCCGCCCTGCAGGGCCACACCTTCGCCGCCGGGGCGATGCTCTCGCTGGCCCACGACTTCCGCGTCATGCGCGCCGACCGCGGGTTCTGGTGCCTGCCCGAGGCCGACATCAACATCCCCTTCACCCCGGGCATGTCGGCCCTCATCCAGGCCCGCCTGCACCCGCAGACGGCCCACGAGGCGATGACCACGGCCCGCCGCTACGGCGGCGACCAGGCCCTGGCCGAGCGCATCGTCGACCGTACGGCGGGCGAGCACGAGGTCCGCGAGGCCGCCGTCGCGCTCGCCCGCCCCCTGGCCGGCAAGGCGGGCCCCACGCTCGGCACGATCAAGACCCGCATGTACGGCCCGGCACTCGAGGCCCTCAGGCAGAAGGACGTCCCCCTCGGCTGAGCCCGCCCGCCCACGGTCCCCTCCGGCCGGTGCCGGAGGGGACCCGCGCGTTTCAGCGCGGGTCGTTGAGCCAGCCGCCCGGGAGGTCGTCGCGCACCCGGTCCAGCGCCTCCCCGGTGCGGGCCCGTACCCACAGGAAGGTGCGGTCGTCCTCGCGCAGGATCACGTCGTGCCCGGCGTACCAGCGCGCGCCCGTGCCCTCGTCGGGCGGGTACGCGGGGAAGGGCAGCGGGGTGAACCGTCCGGGCAGGGCCTCGAAGTCGGCCTCGTCGAGGTCGTCGCGGAAGTCGCCGAGGTCGTGGGGCTCGTGCAGCGACTCGGACAGGACGATCTCGACGCAGGCCCAGGAGAACCGGTCCAGCCACGGCGTCCACGACTCGGCCTGTTTGTCGGCCAGGTCCGGCTTCACGACGACCGGTGGATCGGCCCTGTGCAGGTCGGCGACGAGGATGCCCCACGAGGCGGCGCCCTGGTTCTCGTGCCTGAACACCAGCGCCTCCCCGCTGGAGTCCAGGTGCAGTTCGGCCGGGCCGAGCAGCGTGTCGTGGTTGCTGGTGAGGTCCGCGCGCCGTCCGAAGAGCCGGTAGGCCTCCCGCATCACGGCGGGGAGGGCGACGCCCAGGCGGTCCTCGGCCGCGGCCAGTTCGGCTTCACCGTACCCGTCGCCGTCGCGTATGGCCGTCAGCCAGTGCCCGGTGAACCCACGGACGAAGCGCAGGGAGCCGGCCGGGTCCGCGAGGCCCGCGGCCAGTTCCCGGCGCACGTCGAAAGCGTCTGTCATGCCGGGCACGCTATCGCGCCGCCGGGCCGCGGGTGCCGCCCACGATCACCCCGGCCGCCCCCGCAGACCGCGCGGAGCGCGGTGAAGGCCCGGTCGAGCCCTTCGGGGCCGTGGACGCGCGCGGGGACGGTCCGGTCCGGTCCGGTCCGCTCGTCGATCAGATCGGGGACGCCACCGTGCCGGGCGCCGACGGTCACGGGCCGCCCGCGGCGGGGAACGAGTGGTGCTCGTGCGCGACCACCCACCGTCCGCCCTCCTCGCGGAGCCCGAGCGTGAGCCGCAGCCGCAGTCCGGGGTCCTTCGCGAAGTCCTCCGGCGTTCCGCAGCGGAGCAGGGCATGGGCGAAGGCCACCTCGTCGCCCCCGGTGACCTCCAGGTCCACGATCTCGAACGACGCGCACTGCGCCTGCCGGTCGAAGAACGGCGGCCGTACCTCCCGGTACGCGTCGATGCCGGGACGCCCTCCTGCGGCGGTGGTACCTCGGACATCACGATGTCCCCGGCGCGATCGGCGATCACGGCGTCGAGGTCGCCCCGGTGCACCGCCTCCGCCCACCGCTCGACCAGGCTCCGGATCCGCGCATCGTCGTCCCGCATGATGCCCGCCCTTCCCCGCCGGTGGGGGCGCGATCACGTTCCGCGCACCCCTGCCATCCCAGGGTGGTGCGGCGGAAGGGGCCCGCGGGCGGGAATGCGCGAGTTGGTGCGGGCGCGGGCCTGCCGGATTAGCGTTCGGATATGGCAGTACGCTTCCCCGCCCCCGTCACCATCGACGGACGGTACGCGCGGCTGGTCCCGCTCTCGCCGCTGCACGTCCCGGCGCTGTTCTCGGCCGGGCGCGCCGACGACGGGATGTGGCGGTGGCTGTCGACGACGCCGCCGGGTTCGCCGAGCGAGATGGCGGCGCTGGTGGAGCAGCGCCTGGCGCAGGCCGCGGCGGGGGAGTCCGTGGTGTTCGCGATCGTGCCGCACGCGACGGAGCGGCCGTCGGGCTGGGCCGCGTTCGTCGACATCTCGGTCGTGGACGAACGCGTGGACATCGGCTGGAGCTGGCTGGATCCCGCCCTGTGGGGCACTCCGGTGCACTTGGAGACCCATTTCATGCTGGTCTACTACGCCTTCGAGGACCTGGGGTTCGGGCGCGTCCAGTGGCGCCTGGACGACCTCGACCTGCCGTCCCAGGACGCGGTGTCCCGGATCGGCGGCATCCGCGAGGGCGTGCTGCGCAGGCACTGCCGCCGCGTCGACGGCACGTGGCGCGACACAGTCTACTACTCGCTCGTCGCCCCGGAGTGGCCGGCCGTGCGGGAGCGGTGGATGTCGGGCTGGATCCTGGAGTGACGACGCCCCGTCCGCGCTGCCCGGTCCGGCCGTGCGGGGCGGACCTTCATCGCTCCCGCACGGCCGGGCCCGGGGCGCCGGTCCGGATCATGGGCGTCAGTGCCCCTTGCGCGAGGTGCGCCGCCAGGAGAAGGGCCCCGGGAGGTCGACGGATTCGGTGCGCTCACCGCGGGTGTTGACGGTGTGGTGGACGCCCTTGCTGCCGGTGGTGACGGACAGCGAGCGCTTGTTGATGTTCAGGCGGACGCCGGGCAGGATCCGGAAGGACTTGCGGAAGCGAAGAGGCATGTGGTGCTCCTTTCCGAGGGCTTCGGTCTGGAGTACGTCTGCCCTGCTGACGGCCTTTCATCGGGCCTGTTCCCGGGGGCGTTGCGCGTGACCGCTCAGCCCGCGGCGCCGTCCTGCGGCAGACGCGAGGCGATGCCGTCGATCAGGAAGCCGAGGCTGAGCTCGAACTGCTCGTCGAGGCCCGGGCCGGAGGGCGAGGCCATCCACTGTGCGAGCAGCGGGTGCCGTCCGCCCGCGGCGGCCAGGTCGCGGACCGCGGTGACGGCCTCGCCGAGCTGCTCCGGGGTGTGCAGACCGTACCGGCGGCGCATGGCGAGCTCCTCGGCCTCCTGCTGCGCGCTGCCGAGGATGTGCCGGTCGAGCAGGGCCGCGTAGGCCATGGCCTCGCCGAGGGCGGCGCCCCGGCGTACGAGCACCTGGAGGACGAACTCGGTGCGGCGCATCATGTGCGGGCCCAGGGGCGGGCGCGTGGGGGCGAGCTGGGCGAACCAGAGATGCCGCTTGACCACGGCCCAGCTCGCGGAGGCCACCGCGTGCAGATCGGCGCGCCAGTCGGCGCCGGGCTCGGCGGGCAACGGGATCTCCGCCGTGACGGCGTCGAGCATGAGGTCGATCAGGCCGTCCTTGCTGAGCACGTGGCGGTAGAGCGCCATCGGCGTGAAGGGCCCGAGCCGCTTGGCGACCGCGGCCATCGTCAGGGCCTGCGGGCCGCCCTCGTCGGCGACCGCGATCGCCGCGCGCACGATGTCGTCCCGCTCCAGCGGACTCTGGCGCCGCCGGGGCGTGGGCCGGGTCCAGATCAGGGGGGCCGGTGTGCCGCCCGGGTTCTCCTTCACGCCGGGAGTTTATCTCGTCAGCTAGAGTATATGACGTATACGTAAAACCAGGGAGCCGCCATGAACCAGTCCACCGCCCCGACCGGGATCCGCCTCGGCATCGTCAGGGGCATCAGCTACGGGATGTTCGGGGCACCGGACAGCTTCGTCCCGGAGACGAGGAAGCTCGGTGCCGCGCTGGTGCGCGTCTACGTCTACTGGGGCCAGGTGGAGCCGGAGCCCGGGCGGTACGACTGGGGCGTGGTCGACGCGATCCTCGGCCAGCTCGACCCGGCCGCCGAGGTCTGGGTGACCGTCTGCTCCAGTTCCCCCTGGGCGACCCGGCGGCCGACCGGCTTCCTGCCGTCCTCACCCGCCCTCGACACGGGCCGGTACGAGGGCTTCGTCGCGGACCTGGTCACCCGGTGCCGGGGCCGTGTCGACTACTGGCAGTGCAACAACGAGCCCAGCAACACCGGCCTGTTGTGGGCGGGCACCGCACGGGAGTACGTCGAGCAGCTCGTCGCCTTCCACCGCGCCGTGCGGGCGGCGGACCCGAACGCGGCGGTCGTCCTCGGCGGCTGCGGCTACGACGTGCTGTCCGGCCCCGCCGGCAGCGAGGCCCGGCGGTTCTTCGACCACGTCGTCGAGCACGGCCGCGACGCCTTCGACCTCTTCTCCGTCCACCTCTACGGCGACCCGCACGCCGTCCCGGACCAGATCGACCAGGTGCGCGCGATGATGCGGCGGCACGGATACGAACGCCCGGTGGTGGCGGGGGAGTACAACGGCCCCACGCTGTTCGAATTCCCGCAGGCGCAGGGGGAGTTCGAGCGGGCGATGACGGCCGCGTTCACGGGAGCGGCGGAGCCGGGCGAGGCCCCGGACCGCGCGGCCATGCGGCTGCTCTACGAGCGTGCACCCGAACTGCCGCCGCAGTTGCGCATGTTCATGGAGGACTGTCCGCCGGAGCTCGCCGCGCGCCGCGACCGGATCAACTGCCGCCAGATCGTCACCCGCAACATCCTGGCCCTCGCCTCCGGCGTGAAGCGCACGGCCTGCTGGAACCTGGCCCCGGAGATCCCCGGCTACAGCGACCGCCTCAACCTCATGGGCTTCCTCTTCGGCAGGCTCGCGCTGCTGGACTACGAGGGCACCGCCCTCACCCGCCGCCATCCCGCGGCCGACACCTTCGCCCTCCTGGCCGCGTACCTCGACGGCGTCACGGGGGTGCGCCGCCTCGGCTCCGGGCACGGGTCCGGCCTCTACGCCTTCGAGGTGTCCCGCGAGGGCCGCGGCCCGCTCCACGTCCTCTGGCGGGCCGGTGATCCCTTCACCGGCGAGGAGACCCCCGCGACCCCGGCCGAACTGCCCTGGCCCCATGCCACCGTCCACGCGGTCGACGCGTTCGGCGCCGAGGTGCCGGTGCGCAGGACCGAGGACACCGGCGGCACGGGCGCCGGTGTCCTCGTACCGGTCTCGGTCACCCCGGTGTTCCTCTCCACGGACCCCCGGGAGCGGTGAGCCCGGCGCAAACCCCGGGAGGTCTACGTCGTCAGGGCCGACGCCGGCACCCTCGGCAAGAGCGCCGCCCTGCCGCGGGGCTTGACCTTCGGGTCCGGTGGAAGGTCCACCGGACCCGCGTGACCGCCTCCGGGGGTGCCCGGCCTCATGCCCCGGCCGCGTAGCGCCAGAACGCGCGCATCGTCTCCGGCGGGGTCGGACCCGTCATCCCCACCTGCGTGAGCAGCACCGTGACCGTGCCCGTGGACGGCGTGATGTGCGCCGCCGTGCCGGTGCCCCCGACCCAGCCGTAGCGCCCCGGCACGTTCCAGGGGTCGACGGCCGCGATGTCCACCGAGCCGCCGAAGCCCCAGCCCTGGCCCTCCAGGAAGAGCCCGTTCGCGTCCCGCTCGGCCTGCGTCAGGTGATCGGTCGTCATCCTCCGTACCGATTCGGCCGACAGGAGCCTGCGGTCGCCCGCAGTGCCGCCCGCGAGCAGCATCCGGCCGAAGGCGTGCCAGTCGTCGACGGTGGAGACCAGGCCGCCCGCGCCGGACGGGAACGCCGGTGGGGTGCTCCACTGCCCGTCGGGGGCGTCGACCAGCTGCAGCCCGCCCGCCGGATCCGGCCGGTAGTAGCTGGCGAACCGGCCGAGGTCCGCCCGCGGCACGGAGAACCCGGTGTCCTTCATGCCGAGCGGCTCGAAGATCCGCTCGGCGAGGAACTCGGGGAGCGGACGGCCGGACACCCGGGCGACCAGCACGCCCTGGATGTCGGAGCACGTGTTGTAGAGCCACGCCTCGCCGGGCTGGTGCAGCAGGGGGATCTCGGCCAGCGTCGCCATCCACGCGTCCGGTGCCATGACCATCTGCGGCTGCGGCGGTCCCTGCCTCAGCTCCCCGAACAGCGGGGCGAGCGCGGGAAGGGAGAAGTCCGGCGGGAACCCGTACCCGGCTCGGGACGTCAGCAGGTCCAGGACCGTGATGGGCGCCGCGGCCGGCACCACGTCGTCGAGCGGGCTCGCCGGCGTGCGGACGACCAGGGGCTCGGCCAGCTCGGGCAGCCATTCCGCGACCGGGTCGGACAGCGCGATGCGGCCGTCGTCTACGAGCATCATCACCGCCGCGGCGACGACCGGTTTGGTGATCGAGGCGATGCGGAAGACCGAGTTCCCGGCCATCGGGGTGGGGTCCCCGACGCCGAGGGTCCCGGCGGCCGCCACCTCGACGCGGTCGCCGCGCGCCACCAGGCCCACCGCCCCCGGTACCGATCCGTCGTCCACGAACGCCTGCAGGATGTCGTGCAGCTGCCGCTCCATCGATCCACCTTCTCTCGTGTGCCGTCACCTGATCTCTCCCAGGATGCCCGGGCCTTCAGGCCGGGGAGGAATGGGTCCTTGGGCCGGAGCCGCGAAGCGGCGGAGTTCTCTGCGCATCTGGTCTGACCTGTGTTCTCTTTCGTTGTCAGTGGGGGCTGTTAGGTTCCCGAGCATGACGGCAGCAGTGAGCGGGCAGGGGTCCGGGCGCGCCCGGTACACCTACCGGCTGCGGGTGTCGTCCACCGCGCGTGCCGGCCTGGAGGCGGAGTGGGCGCGCTGCCGGTGGGTGTGGAACGAGTGTGTGGCCATGTCCCGCAAGGTCCACGGCCTGAACAAGACCGCTGGGCAGAAGATCACGTGCGGCCCCGCGCAGCTGGACAGGATGCTGACCGAGGCCCGGCGGTCGATGGCGTGGCTGCGGGAGGGCAGCTCGGTGCCGCAGCAGCAGACCATCCGGGACTTCGCGAAGTCCCGCGCCAAAGCCGTGAAGGACATCACGGCACGGCTGCCCATGAGGCAGCGGGCCGGGATGCCCCGCATCAAGCGCAAGCGCGAGGCCGCACCGACGCTGAACTACACCACCCGCGGTTTCAGGCTCAAGGAGAGACGCCTGCACCTGGCCGGCGGCATCGTGCTGAAGGTGGTGTGGTCCCGCGACCTGCCGTCCGCGCCGTCGTCGGTACGCGTGTACCGGGACAGCCTCGGCCACTGGTACGCCTCGTTCGTCGTCGCAACCGAGACGCGGCCTCTGCCACAGACTGGTCGGGTGATCGGAATCGACTGGGGCGTGAAGGAGACCGCGACCACTACATCCGACGCCCACGACCTCCCTCACGCCCAGCATGGGAAAATCGCGGCGCAGCGTCTCGCGCGGTATCAGCGGATGATGGCTCGCCGCCGCCCTGCCAAGAGGCAGGCCGCGTCCAAGGGCTACCGCGAGGCGAAGCAGCAGACCGCGAAGCTGCACAAGAAGGTGGCGCGCCGGCGGCAGGACACCGCCCGCAAGTGGGCCAAGCGCGTGGTGCGGGATCACGACGTGATCGCGGTCGAGGACTTCCGGCCGAAGTTCCTCGCGAAGACCACCATGGCGCGCAAGGCGGCGGACGCCGCGATCGGCGCGACGAAGGCGGCCCTGATTGAGATGGGCCGCAAGCACGGGCGGGACGTCCGCCTGGTGCATCCCGCGCACACCACCATGGACTGTGCGTCGTGCGGAGCGAGAACCAAGCACGCACTTCCTCTTTCGGAACGTACCTACACCTGCACCGCGTGCGCAGTCGTCTCTCCCAGGGACAAGAACTCCGCCCGCGTGATGCTGGTCCGGGCTGGTCTCAACCCGGCTGGTGCCGATCGTGTAAGCGCTGGTGGACCGCTGGTCCCCAGCCCACGTGAGCCAGGAATCCCCGCACTTTAAGGCGGGGAGGATGTCAAAGAGAGGACTTCCGCCACGGCGCGGACTCATCGGCCTCTCGCCGCCGTGTCGCCCCCGTTCGGCGGCGCGCCGCGCGGGGCGGCCCGGGGCACCCGCGTAGCGTACGAAATGGCAGCCCGTATCGGGGTGTACACGGAGGAAAGGGCACCGATCCATGCAGCAGGAGCGCGGTGGCCGCTGTGACGCGATCGTGGTCGGGGCGGGTGCAGCGGGCCTGGCGTGCGCCGCCGACCTGTCCGTGGCGGGCCTGGCGGTGCGTGTGCTGGAGGCCTCGGACGCCGTCGGCGGCCGGATGCGCACCGACCGGCACCGCGGCTTCCTCCTCGACCGCGGCTTCCAGGTGTTCAACACCTCCTACCCCCAGGTGAAGCGGCGCCTCCGGCTGGAACCGCTGCGGCTGCGGCCGTTCACCCCCGGCGTCCTGGTGCACACCCCGCGCGGACGGCTGCGCTTCGCCGACCCGACCCGCCCGCCGTACGCGACCGCCGACCTGCTGCCGGGGCGGCTCGCGTCGGGGCGCGACCTGGCCGCGCTCGGCGTCCTGAGCGCCCGTGACATGGTGCTGCCGGCCGGAAGGGTGCGCGCGGGCGCGGACACGACGACGCTCACCGCCTTGGCCGCCGCTGGCATCTCGCCGGAGCTGGTCGAGACCCTGTTCCGGCCGTTCCTGTCGGGTGTCTTCCTGGAGGACGAACTGGAGACCTCCAGCCGCTTCTTCCACTTCGTGTGGCGCAGCATGCTGCGCGGCACCCTGGCCCTGCCCGCCGAGGGGATCGGCGCGGTGCCCGCGCAGCTCGCAGAGCGGCTGCCCGAGGGCGTGGTCCGCACGCAGGCCCCGGTGCGCGAGCTGACCGGCGACGGGGTGCTGCTGGAGGACGGTACGGACATCGCCGCACCCGTCGTGGTGGTGGCCACCGGCCCGACCGCGGCCGCGCACCTCCTGCCCGGCCTCACGACGCCGCGGACGCGCACCGTGACGACCTTCTACCACGCGGCCGACCGCTCACCGCTCGCGGAACCGACGCTGATGGTGGACGCGCGCCGCCGGTTCCTCAACACCGTGGTGCTGACCGAGGTGCAGCCCGGACTGTCCCCGGACGGCCGTGCCCTGGTGGCCACTTCCGTGCTCGGCGTGCCGGGCCCCGCCGACGAGCCCGCCCTGGCGGCGGCGCTGTCGGACGCGTACGGCAGTGACGCGACGGCCTGGGAGCCGCTGCACCGCTGCACCGTGCGCGAGGCGCTGCCCGCGATGCCGGCGCCGCATCCGCTGACCCGCACCACCCGCTTCGCGCCGGGACGCCATGTGTGCGGCGACCACCGGGCGACGGGTTCGCTGCAGGGCGCGCTGGCCTCGGGCGCGCGCGCCGCCCGCGAGGTGCTGTCGGACCGCCGCCGCGCGGCGACCCGGCTGCGTTAGCGCCTTCTTCCGGCGCCCGCTCAGGCGGTCGTGGCCTGGGCTGTGGCCGCGTCCCGTACGTCGGCGTCTGCGGCCGAGTCGGCGGTCGCGGCGTCGATGAGCACGGCCGCGATGGCGCGGGCGTGGGCACCGGGCCCGGTCTTGTTGAGGGCCGTGCTGCGGGCGACGGCGCCGTCGTAGAGCAGGGCGAGCCGCTCGCCGAGCTCCTCCGGGTCGCGGGCTCCGGCCAGCCGCGCCAGGGCGGCGAGCCTGCGGGCGAACTCGGTCTTGTAGGCGGCCACCAACCGGTGGACCGGGTGCTCGGGGTCGGGGACCTCCACGGCGGCGTTCAGGAACGGGCAGCCGCGCAGCGGTTCGTCCGACGTGCGGGGGGCCCAGTCGAAGACGGCCAGCAGCTGCGCCCGGGGGTCCGGACAGGCCTCACCCGGGGCCACCTCTGCGGGCAGCAGGCCGTCCTCGAGGTTGCTCAGGTAGGCGTGGACGAGGTCGTCCTTGCTGTCGAAGTGCGTGTAGAGGGTGCGCTTCGACACGTTGGCGACCGTGGCCAGCTGGTCCATCCCGGTCGCGTTGACCCCCTGGGCGGTGAACAGCTCCGTCGCCGCCTTGAGGATCCGCTCCCGAGCGCCTCGGCCACTGCGCCGGCGTACGGGGGAGGGTGTGTCGCTCATACCTTAAGGATACCGGTCGTTTTACTTCGCCCGGCACGCCTGCTACGGTGGAGCACATAAGGAAACCGATCGGTTTACTTTAGGGCGAGTGAGGGAGTCCCCCGTCGCCCGTGTCCCGCCGGTGCGGGCCGTGCCCTCGTGGCAGGCCCCTTCGCGCCGGGCCGCACCCCTCGGGTGCGGCCGACCTCCCGCCCGCCGGGCCCTCCGGCCCGTGTGCGGTGCGACCACGCCCCCTGCTGGAGCAGACCCATGACCCGATCCCCCCTGGATCCCGCCGTCGGCGGCGCCGCCGAGCAGCGGCCGCCCGCCCCCGGACCCCGGGCACCCGCCCGCCGCGCGCCGCATCCCGGTCTCGTGCTCGCCGTCCTCGCCACCTCGGTCTTCCTCTCCGCCCTCGACGCCTTCGTCGTCAACGTCGCCCTGACCCCCATCGGGCGCGGCGTGGGCGAGGCCTCGCTGTCCCGGCTCAGCTGGATCCTCAACGGCTACGCGATCGTCTACGCCGCGCTGCTGGTCCCGGCCGGGCGGCTGAGCGACCGCTACGGGCGCAAGGCCGGGTTCCTGCTCGGGCTCGGCGTGTTCACGGTCGCCAGCCTGGGCGCCGCCCTCAGCGGCGACCTCTGGGTCCTGGTCGCGTTCCGCTTCCTGCAGGCGGCCGGTGCGGCGATCCTGACCCCCGCCAGCCTGGGGCTCGTGCTGACCACCGCGCCGCCCGCGAAGGTCACCCGGTACGTCCAGATCTGGGCGGCCAGCGGATCGCTGGCCGCGGCGGCGGGCCCCGTGGTCGGCGGCCTGCTCGTCCAGGCGGCCTGGCAGTGGATCTTCCTGCTCAACCTGCCGATCGGCGCCGTGGCGCTCGTCATGGCCGCACGGCTCCTGCCGGGCGGACGGCACGGCACCGACGCCCGACTGCCCGATCTCCTCGGCGGAGCCCTGCTGGTGGTGGCGATCGGAGCGCTGGCGCTGGGCCTGGTCCAGGGGCCGGAGTGGGGCTGGGGATCGGCACCCACCGTCGGTGCCTTCGCCGTCGCCGCGGCGGCGCTCGCGGTGTGCCTGCTGCGCTCGGCGCGGCACCCCGTCCCCGTCGTCGACCTGAGCCTGCTGCGCGACCGTGTGTTCGCCTGGGCGAACATCGCCACCCTGTTGTTCTACGCGGCCTTCGGGCTCCAACTGCTCGGCGTGACCCTGTGGCTGCAGCAGGTCTGGCACTGGTCGGCCATCCAGACCGGCCTGGGGGTCGCCCCCGGTCCCGCCATGGTGTTCGTCGCCTCGGCGCTCGGGCGGCGGATCGCCCGGCGTGTGCCGGTCGGGGTCGTGGCGGCGATGGGGTCGGTACTGGTCGCCCTCGGCACCGCCTGGCTCGCCGTCTCCGCCGCCGAGCGACTGCACTACGCCACCGACATCCTGCCGGGCTGGCTCGTCTCCGGCATCGGCGTGGGGCTGGCGCTCCCGACGATGATCTCCTCGGCCACCTCCGGCCTGCCCAAGGACCGGGCGGCCACCGGCAGCGCGATCGTCACCATGGCGGGCCAGGTCGGCTCGGTGCTCGGCGTCAGCGGCCTGGTCGTCGTCCTGGCGGCCGGAGTGCCCGGCGGGCCCGCCCGCACCTTCTCCCTCGCCTGGTGGATCTCGGCCGGCGTCGTGGTGCTGAGCGCCCTCGCCGCGCTGGGCATCACCCCCCGCACGGCCCGGCGCCGCGGGGACACAGCCCCGGTGTCGCCGGAACAAGGAAAGGCGCAATGAGTCGCCAAAGATGACGAATCATCAGTAAATCCCCCATCGATACGCCCAAGCACGCCACCGCACTACAGCACCACCCCGTCAAGGAGACTGATGCGTTACACGACCTTCGGACACCGGACCGGACTCCGCGTTTCCGAGTACGCCCTCGGCACCGGCAACTTCGGCACCGGCTGGGGAGCCGGAGCCGACCCGGCCGAGTCCCGCCGGATGTTCGACAGGTTCGCCGAGGCCGGCGGCAACTTCGTCGACACTGCCGACAACTACCAGTTCGGCGAGTCGGAGCAGTTGCTCGGCCAGTTCCTGGCCGCCGACCGCGACCACTTCGTCGTGGCCAGCAAGTTCAGCACCGCGGCGACCCCGCAGACGGACATCTCCAAGACCGGCAACAGCCGGAAGAACATGATCCACTCGGTGGAGGCCAGCCTGAAGCGCCTCGGCACCGACTACATCGACCTGTACTGGGTGCACTTCCCGGACGACCTGACCCCGATGGAGGAGATCCTGCGCGGCCTGGACGACCTGGTGAGCTCCGGCAAGATCCTCCACGCCGCCCTGTCGAACTTCCCCGCGTGGCGGGTCTCGCGCGCCGTCACTCTCGCCGAGCTGAAGAACTGGGCGCCCGTCGCCGGCATCCAGGTCGAGTACAGCCTCGTGGAGCGGACCCCCGACCGTGAACTGCTGCCGATGGCCGAGAGCCTCGGGCTCGGCGCCGCCCTGTGGTCCCCGCTCGGCGGCGGCCTGCTCACCGGCAAGTACCGGCGCGGCGCCGAGGGCCGGCTCAGCGACCTGAAGACGCTGGTCCACACCGAGTCGTCCGACCAGAAGACCGCGGTCGTCGACACCGTCCTGGCCGTCGCCGAGGAGACCGGCGCGACCCCGGCGCAGGTGTCCGTGGCCTGGCTCCGCGAGCGCGGCGCCCGCGCCGCGACCTCCTTCGTCCCGATCATCGGGCCGCGCAACCTCACCCAGCTCGACGACTACCTGGGGGCGCTCGACGTGACGCTCACCCCCGAGCAGTACGCGCGGCTGAGCGAGGTCAGCGCGGTGCCCCTCGGAGTCCCCCACGAGGCGACCGCCGGCGTGCTGGCCCGGGTCCGCGGCGGCGACGCGTCCCTGGTGGCCGAACCGCCGCGTCCGGTCGCCTGACCTCCTCGGGCGGCGCGGCCCGGGTACCGTTCCCGGCCCCGGTGCCGGCGGACCGGGGGCCGCGCCCCCGCCGGTTCCGGTGGACCGGATTCCCCAGGTCGGGGCATGCTGGGGTTCCGCACCACGGCCACCACGGGCGAGCCGCACCGGCGAGTAGAGGAAGGACGGCGCGACATGGCCATCATTTCGCGCGGATTCCACGGCCGTCGCCCCACGTCGGGCAAGAAGCTGCCGCCAGGACAGTACGAGACCTTCGATTTCCCCGTCCTGTCCGCCGGCCCCACTCCGCGGATCACCCGCGACGCCTGGGAGTTCAGCGTCACCACCGAGGACGGCACCCGTCACCGGTGGAACTGGGCGGAGCTCATGGCGCTGCCCGACGAGACGCCGACGGTCGATCTGCACTGCGTGACCAAGTGGTCGAAGTTCGGCACCCACTGGCGGGGCGTCTCCCTGGACGTCCTCCTTGCCGACGTCGAGACCGCCGCCGAGTTCGCGCTCGTTCACTCCTACGGCGGCTACACCACCAACCTGCCCCTGGAGGACCTCCTCGACGGGCAGGCATGGATCGCCCACGCATACGACGGCGAGGACCTGGCGCCCGAGCACGGCGGCCCCGCCCGGCTGCTGGTCCCGCACCTATACCTGTGGAAGTCGGCGAAGTGGGTCCGCGGGATCCAGCTGCTCATGGACGACGAACCCGGCTTCTGGGAGAGCGTCGGCTACCACGACTACGGAGACCCATGGCGCGAACAGCGGTACCAGGGCGACTAGGCGACCGCCTGCGCTGGCAGGTCGCCGAGCTGGTGGAACGGCGCGCCGAGTCCCCGGCGGCACGGACCCTGGTGTCCGACGTGCCCGGCTGGCAGGGCCACGTGCCCGGCCAGCACCTCGACGTACGCCTCACGGCCGAGGACGGCTACAGCACCCAGCGCAGTTACTCCCTGGCCTCCGCCCCCGACGGCGACCGCATCGAACTCACCGTCCAGCGCGTCGAGGACGGCGAGGTCTCGCCCTATCTGACCGACGTCCTCGAGGTCGGGGACGCCCTCGAGATGCGCGGCCCCGTGGGCGGCTGGTTCGTCTGGCGCCCCGAGCAGACCGAACCGGTCCTGCTCGTCGCGGGCGGCTCCGGGATCGTCCCGCTGATGTCGATGATCCGCGGACGCGACGGTGCGGGCAGCCGGGAGCCCTTCCGGCTGCTGTACTCCGTCCGGACGCCCGAGGACCGGCTGTACGCTGCCGAACTCGATCGCGGCGCCCCCGGACTCGACACCACCTGCGTCTACACCCGCGCCACGCCGGACGGCTGGCCGCGGCCCGCGGGGCGCCTCCAGGCGCGGGACCTGGCCGAATGGGGTTGGCCCGCGGACTTCGAACCCACCTGCTACGTGTGCGGCCCCACCGGCTTCGTCGAGACGGCCGCCGCCCTCCTGGTGGCCCTCGGCCACTCCCCGGACCGGATCCGCACCGAGCGCTTCGGCCCCAGCGGGGGATGACCGCCGCACCCCGCGCGGCACCCCGACGGAAGGAGACGACCCCGCCCATGTCCGAGCGCTACGCGGCCCGTGTGATCGAGGTACCCGACGAGGGCATCCGCCTCCAGCCGACGGAGGCCACCGTCCCTCCCGAGCAGCCGACCGAGGTCAACCTGCTCGGCATGGCCATCGCCCTCGCCCTCGGCGCCGCCGACTACGAGCACCACCCCGCCCCGCGGGACCCGCGACTGCAGACCCTCGACGCGTTGCTGACGGGGGAGGCCGTGATGCCCTGGCGCGCCCGTACCGGCGCCACGGCCCCCGCCGGCGAAGCCGGGACCGTCCCGTACGTCGAGTGCGAGCGCACCGGCGCCGGGGTCTTCACCTGCGCGGTGCGTCATCGGCCCGGCGACGGAGAGGGAGACGGCGAGGCCGGCCGGGCCTGAGGCACGGCGGCGGACGAGGAGGGTGGTACTGCCGGTCCCGGGTTCACCGTGGCCGGGTGCGCGGCCATGGCCGGGCGCCGGGGCGCTGTTGCAGTGAGGCAGCGGGTGGCCCGGCGGACGGCCCCGCGAAGAACGCGATCAAGGAGTGCGATCCGATGCTTCCCACCGTGGCCCCGAAGTGCCGTCCCGGTGCCTTCGGCGACAAGGACCGGTGGTTCGTGGGCCTGCGGTTCAGCGGCGCGGCAGGCTGTGCGGGCCGCCACTACTACGTCGTGGGCGAGGCGGCGGACGCCGAGTCGGCGGTGGCGGTCGCGCTGGCCCGCGCGGCGGACTCCGTCGAGTGCCGGGCCAGGGGGGACGCCGAGATCGACGGGGTCGAGGTGCGCAGGCTCCTGTGGAACCCCTGGGGTGGGCGTACCTCGCGGGCTCCGTACGCAACGCCGCGTAGGACCGGCGGCATCGATTCCCGCCGGGTATCGGGCCACGCCGAGACGGTCGTCTCCGGACTCACCGGCACCTGGTGAACTGTCCGCGAGCACGGCGAAGGCCGCGGTACCGGCTCCGGACGCCGACGACCGCTCGCCGGACTCCGGAGCGCCAATGCCGACCGCCAAGGGTTCCCGTCCGACGGACGCTCCGCTCTCGCGACGCCCCGCCAGCGGGGCGCGCCGGCCGGACATCGTGACACCGGTGCCGGTACTCGTCGAGGTGTCCGACAGCGTCACCGAGGAGGGCGCCGCCGCATGGTTCCGGACGGTCCCCGAACCGACGTGCGAACGAGCGGGACCCGGTGCGCGGCGTCCGCGGACGTCCACCTCTTCGCGGGAGACCGCATCGACGACGCGATCGTGCGCCGAATGCGGGGCCTGCGCACCGGTTCACGAGCGGAGGAGCAGCCGCTCGTCGTGGTTGCGGGGGCGATGTCCGGACACCACGTACCGGCGGCGATCGACTGCGGGCCGGTCAGCTTCCCGGAGCGCGGCCGGGTCGGGTACCCGGACGTCCTGCGGGCGGTGGTGGAGGCCACGGGTGTGACCTCGTACCTGACGGGTGAGTTGTTCGGCTTCCTGATCGCGTCGGCCCGCGAGCGCGGTGCGGCCAGGCAAGGGGGCGGGTGCGGACGCCGTGCCGGTCGAGCGGTGAGCCGGGCTAGGCCCGGCTCCGCCCGCGGACCGCGCCGATCAGCGTCTCCGTCCCCCTGAGCAGGGTGGTGCGAGCGGCTGCCGGGTCGCCCAGGGACCCGGCGACCATGGCGCCGTCGCGGAGGGCGACCATGATGTCGCCGGCCTGCTCGGGGTCGGGATGGCCCCCGGCCCTGAACATCTCCACGAGGATCCCGCGGAACCAGGCCCGGTGTTCGAGCACGGCCCGGTGGACCGGGTTGTCCGGGTCGGGGTACTCGGTGGCGGCGTTGATGAAGGGGCAGCCCCGGAAGCCCTGGCCGCAGATCTCCTGGCCGATGCCGTCGACCACCAGCCCCAGGCGCTCGCCGGGATCCGCGGTCTGCCGCGCTGCCGCGCCGGCCCTCTCCCGGATCGCCGCGTCCCGTGCCGCCAGGCAGGCGGCCACCAGGGCCTCCTTGCCCGAGAAGTGACGGTAGAACGTCGCCCGCGTGACGCTCGCCTCCGCGATCACCCGGTCGACGCCCACGGCGCGGATGCCCTCGGTGTAGAAGAGCTCCGCCGCAGTGCCGAGCAGCCGTGCGCGGGCTTGCGACGGCCGGGCCGTGACGCTGGTGTCGGGAGAGGACGCGGCATTCACGCCGCAATCATACAGAACGTTCTGCCTACCTGGCGGAGCCGTCGCCGGAGACCCGGGTAGCGCGGCGGACGATTCGGTGGGCTGACTGGCGGAGGACCTGTCCGAGGGATCTGCGCGGCGTCGTGTGCCCCGGTACCCGTACTCGCCGCGCCCCGTCGGTCGACCGACGCCCGGCGTCGCTTCCCCCTCCGTCCTCCGATCGCTGACGCCGGACCCCTGCTCCTTCCCCCGCGGACATCCGCCGGACGGGCCCCAGCCGATGAGAGGTGAGGCCGACCATGCTCGTGACCAGCGCCCCGGGGGATGCGGACCGTGACCGGCACGGGCCCCGGCCCCGGCTCGCCGGACCTTCGGCCGGCCGTCCGCCGTCCGCGAGGCTCAGCGCATCGCGCGGCACGCCCGATGTGCTGGACAACGCGGAGCGCGCGAGTAGCGTCACCGTGTGTAGCTGTGTGTGACGCCCCGCCACCGGCAGGCCCGGGCCTGCCTCGGCATTCCTTGGGTTCCGGGAGCTGACTGCCCACCATGAGCAAGCAATCGACCGTCCACGGTGTGACCTACGACTTGCTGCGGTCATTGAGGCTGACCACCGTCTTCGGCAACCCCGGATCCACCGAGGAGACGTTCCTTCAGGACTTCCCGGACGACTTCACCTACGTCCTGGCCCTCCAGGAGGCCTCCGTCATCGCGATGGCGGACGCCTTCGCCCAGACCACACGCCGCCCGTCCCTGGTGAACGTGCACTCCTCCGCCGGGCTCGGGAACAGTCTCGGCAACCTGGTCGCGGCCTACCACGGGCACACCCCGCTCATCGTCACCGCGGGCCAGCAGCACCGCGAACTGGTCATCGGCGAGCCCTACCTGGGCAACCGCGAGGCGACGACCATGCCCAAGCCGTGGGTGAAGTGGTCCTACGAGCCCCTGCGCCCCGAGGACGTCCCCGAGGCGTTCATGCGCGCCTACGCGATGGCCGTGCAGCCCCCCGCGGGACCGGTGTTCCTGTCCATCCCGCTCGACGACTGGAACCACCCCCTGGCGGGCCCCGCCGTCCTGCGCGACGTCAGCACGGCGTACGCGCCCGATCCGGAGCGCCTGCGGCGCTTCGCCGAGCGCATCACGGCGAGCCGGCGTCCCGCCCTGGTCTTCGGGCCCGACGTGGACCGCGCCGGCGGATGGCACGCCGCCGTGGCGCTCGCCGAGAAGCTGAAGGCCGCGGTCTACAGCCCACCGCTGTCGGACCGCGCGTCGTTCCCCGAGAACCACCCCCTCTACCAGGGCCCGCTGGGCATGTCGGTCAAGGCCATCGGCGAACGGCTCGTCGGACACGACCTGGTGGTGGTCGTCGGCGCGGAGGTGTTCCGGTACTACCCCTACGTCGCCGGGGACATCCTGCCCCCCGGGACCGAGCTGCTGCAGATCACGCACGACCCGGCGGTCGCCGCGTCGGCCCGCGTCGGGGACAGCCTCCTCGGCGACGCCCGGATGTCGATCGAACTCCTCACCGCGTCGGTCGGCGACGGCGGCGGCCGCGAGCAGCCGGAACCCATGCCGCGCCCCCGCAGACTGCCGCAGACCCCGAGCAGCCCGCTCACGCCGGCCGAGGTCTACGCCGCGATCGGCGAAGTCCGCCCGGAGCACGCCGTCTTCGTCAACGAGTCGACGTCGACCATGGCCGAGCACGCCGAGTGGCTGCCCACCGTGGAGCCGGATTCGTTCTTCGCCACCGCCAGCGGCGGCATCGGCTGGGCCCTGCCGGCCGCCGTCGGCGTCGCCCTCGGCGACCGGGACCGCGGGGTGGGCCGTCCGGTGGTCGCCCTCATCGGGGACGGGTCGTTCCAGTACTCGGTCCAGGGTCTGTGGACCGCCGTGCAGCAGGGCCTCCCGATCGTGTACGTCGCGATGCGCAACCAGGAGTACTCGATCCTCAAGTCCTTCGCCGAGCTGGAACGGACACCGGGCGTGCCCGGGCTCGACCTTCCCGGGCTGGACATCGTGTCCGTGGCGCGGGGCTTCGGCTGCCGGGCGGTCGAGGTGGAGACCACGGCCGAGCTCGAGAAGGAGTTCACGGCCGCGCTGGAGTCCGGCGTCACCTCGGTCATCGTCGTGGCCACGCAGCCGCGGAAGATCGCGCTCTGAGGCATCGCGTGCCCCTCCGCACCCACCCGTACCACCGCCCGGGGAACCCCCTTTTCGCCGTCGTGGATCGGAACAGCGAAGCAGAGGCACCGGACGGCCGCCGGATCGGTGCCGTCCGGGAAGGGCGCCCCGGGGTGGCCGGGCGTGCGGTTCGGGAGGAGGGCCATTGCTCATCCAGGCGATCGGGGCCGTGCTGCCCGCGGCGCTCGCCGTGGCGCTCAGCCCGTTCCCGCTCATCGGCGTCGTCCTGATCCTGGGCGGCTCGGACGGTCGCCGCAACGGCCCGCTCTTCGCGGCCGGGTGGGTCGCCGGACTCGTGGTCGTGGTCACCGTCGTCGCCGTGGCGTTCGGCGGGGCGCACGACCCCGACAGCGCCTCGTCGGCGATCGCCGACTGGGGCCGGGTGTGCGCGGGATCCGCGCTCGTCGTCCTCGGGGCTCGCAAGTGGTGGCGGCGCCCGAGGGCCGGTGACGAGGCCCCGGTGCCCCGGTGGATGGCCTCGCTCGACGACGCGACGGCCGGGCGGGCGCTGCTCCTCGGGGTGTTGCTGTCGGGTGCCAACCCGAAGAACCTCGTCCTGACGGCGTCGGCCGCCGCTTCGATCGCGGAGACCGGCGCGCAGAACGGGGACCTCGCCGCGGCCGCGGCCGTGTTCGTGCTCATCGGGTCCACCGCCGTGCTCGCCGCGCTCGCCCTCCACCTCTCGGGCGGGGAGCGGGCGCGGTCGTTCCTGTACGGCGTGCGCCGCTACATGGTGGCCAACAGCACCGTGATCACGGTGATCGTGCTGCTCGTCCTGGGCGCGAGCATCCTCGGCGACGGGCTCGGCGGACTGGGCCGCTGACGGACCGGACCGGTGCCGTCGGCCGGATCGTCTCGCTCGGCCTGGCGGCGCAACTGCTCAGGCGTCCCGGGGTCCTGCTGCTGGACGAGCCGACCAGCAACCTCGACCTCGTCAGCCTGGGGCAGGTGGAGAGCGCGCTCAACGCCTGCGAGGGCGCCTTCGTCGTGGTCGGCCACGACGTGCGGTTCCTCGCCGGGATCGGCGTCGACCGATGGCTGCGCCTGGCCGGCGGACGGCTGATGGAGGCCGGCTCGGCTCCCGCCGGGCCCGAAGCGCCTGACCCCCGCTCCGCACCGCGCGCGAGGGTGTAACCTGCAAAGGAGTATTGAGCGGTTACCCGGGAATGGGGGGGTGTCGAGGATGGCGGCCGACACGACGGACGAGGACTTCCTGCTGGAGCTGCTCAACACGACCCCGGTCGTCGACGGCGCCCGGGTGGACGAGCTGGCCGACCCCGAAAACGGCCGCCGCTGGCTGCGCGCGCACGGCGGCAGGGGGACGGCGCCGGAGCTGCGCCACCTGCTGGCGGCGCGCGACGCGCTGCAGGGCGTCGTGAGCGGGACGCGTGAGCCCGGTGACCTGCAGAAGCTGCTCACCGGCGTCGCCCGGGCACCACGGGTGACAGCGCACGGCATCGACTGGGCGCTCGAGGCCCCGGCCGACCGCATGCCGGCCGCCCGGGCCGTCACGATCTGGGGCGTGCTCCAGGAGAGCAGGCCGGGACGGCTGCGGCCCTGCGCCAACGACGAGTGCCGGCTGTTCCTGCTGGACCGCAGCAAGGCCAACACCGCCCGCTGGTGCTCCATGGCCGCGTGCGGCAACCGGATGAAGGCCAGGCGCCACCACCAGCGAGCGCGGGCCGCGGCCACCGGTTGAGCCCGCGCCCGCCCGGGCCCCGGAAGGGCCGGGCGGGCGCGGGGGCCGCCGCGCCGCCCGAGCCCGTCACCAGGGCGAGCGCGACGGGGTCTCAGTCCTTCGCGCGGGCGGGCAGTCGCCAGTTCGGCCGCGGGAAGTGGCAGGTGTAGCCCTCGGGGTAGCGCTCCAGGTAGTCCTGGTGCTCGGGCTCGGCCTCCCAGAAGGGCCCGACGGGCTCGACCTCGGTGACGACCTTGCCGGGCCACAGACCCGAGGCCTCGACGTCGGCGATGGTGTCCTCCGCGACCCGCTTCTGCTCGTCGTCCACGTAGTAGATCGCCGAGCGGTAGCTGAGGCCGATGTCGTTGCCCTGGCGGTTCTTCGTCGTCGGGTCGTGGATCTGGAAGAAGAACTCCAGGAGCGCGCGGTAGTCCGTCTTCTCCGGGTCGAAGAGGATCTCGATCGCCTCGGCGTGGGTGCCGTGGTTGCGGTACGTGGCGTTGGGCACGTCGCCGCCCGTGTAGCCGACCCGGGTCCCGACGACCCCGGGCTGCTTGCGGATCAGGTCCTGCATGCCCCAGAAGCACCCGCCCGCGAGAACGGCCCTTTGTGTCTGTCCTGCCATGTCAATCCTCCGTACTGGTCGTGTCACCATTGTCGAACAACCCGCGGTAGGCCCCGTAACCTTCCCGCTCCAGGTCGTCGGCGTGGACGAAGCGGAGCGAGGCCGAGTTGATGCAGTACCGCAGGCCGCCCGTCTGCCGGGGGCCGTCGGTGAAGACGTGGCCCAGGTGGCTGTCACCGCCCGCCGAGCGGACCTCGGTGCCCAGGATCGGGTGGCTCAGCTCGGTCCTCTCCACGACGTTCCGGCGCTCCAGCGGCCGGGTGAAGCTCGGCCAGCCGCTATGGCTGTCGTACTTGTCGGCGGAGGCGAACAGCGGCTCCCCGGAGACCACGTCCACGTAGATCCCCGGCTCCTTGTTGTCCCAGTAGGCGCCGGTGAAGGCGCGCTCGGTGCCGTTCTCCTGCGTCACGCGGTACTGCTCGGGTGACAGGCGGGAGACGGCCTCCGGGTTCCTGCGGTATTCGGTCACGGTCCCTCCTCGCTCGGGGCGCTTTTTTCCGTACGCCCATTGGTGGCGGGAACCGGCCCGGTCTTACCTGTCGGGAGCGGCCGATCTCCGCGCTGTGGAGGGCGCCGCCCGGGAGGTGCGGGCGGCCGCGTCTAGGATGCGCTTCATGGGTTCCGCAGAGCACGACGGACAGGCCGGTGACGGGGGCGGGGGCGGCCGGTCCATGGACGCGGAGTCCGCGGAGTGGGTGCGGTCGCTGTCGTCGCGCGGTGAGGCCTACGAGGAGGCGAGCAGCCGTCTGCACGCGATGCTGCTGCGGATCGCGTACGCCGAGCTGAACCGGCGCGGTTCCCGGCACGGCATCACCGGGCCGGAGCTGGACGACATCGCCCACCAGGCCGCGGCCGACGCGCTGCTGTCGATCACGCGCAAGATCGGCGGGTTCCGGGGCGACAGCCGCTTCACGACCTGGGCGTACAAGTTCGTCATGAACGAGGTGTCCACCAAGGTCGGCCGGCACTTCTGGCGCACGTCCGGCGTGCAGTTCGAACCCGAGCACTGGGAGCGGCTCCCGGACCGGCTGGGCCTGGACCCCGTACGGCAGAGCGAGGCCCGCGAGCTGGTCGAGGCGCTGCGCGAGGCCGTCGACGAGGAGCTCACCGAACGCCAGCGGCGGGTCTTCACCGCCCTGGTGGTCAACGGTGTGGACGCCGAGATGCTCGCCGCGGAGCTCGGGACGAACCGCAACGCGCTCTACAAGACGATGTTCGACGCGCGACGTAAGCTCCGCGCGCGGCTCGCAGCCAATGGACATCTGCCCCTGACGACGGCGAGGCGCTCATGAACGAATGGCAGAGCCTGGACGACCTCTTGCGCACCGACCCCCATGACCCCGGCTGCGACGGGGCGCTGGACCTGATGGACGTCTACCTGGAGCTGTTCCTGGCGGACGCGGCGCCCGAGGAGCGGTACCCCGGTGTCGCGGCGCACCTGCGCGGCTGCGCGGCGTGCGAGGAGGACTTCCGCGGCCTGCTGGCCGCGGTGACCGGCACCTGACCGCCGTCAGGCGGTGAGCGGCGGGTTGAGGCGGTACGGGACGACGCCGGCGGCGTGGACCGGCATCCGGCCGACTGCGACGCGCCGCGGGGTGAAGCGGACCCGGCGGCCGGTGCCGCCGTCGTCGCCGGCCGCCCCCGGCGTGATCCAGTCGACGGCCGCGGTGCCGGACAGCTGCAGCGCCGTGCCGGTGGCGAAGTCGACGAAGAGCAGGGCCGCGGCCGGGTCGGAGGCCAGATTGCCGAGGCTGTTGAACATGTTGTTGCCGGGGTAGTCCGGCCACCACAGTCCGCCGTCGGCCTCGACGCGGACGAAGCCCGGCGAGCCGCCCTTGTGGGAGGTGTCGGCGCCCCGCTCGGGGTGGGCGGTGCCGAGGAAGAAGGTGTCGGCCCGGCGCACCAGCGCCGCCTGTGCGGTGTCGAGCCGGTCGGTGGTCCGAGGTCCGGCCGCCGGCGTGTCCTCGGCGCCGGTGACGCCAGGTGGTGCGGGGTCGAGGCGGCGCTGCTGGATGTACTGAGGGCAGTTCCCGTAGGCCTGGTCGACGGCGAGCTCGAAGCCGCCCTCGGTGGCGGTGAGGGTGCCGTTGAGCCGCAGCCGGCGGCGGGTCGCGAAGTCGATCACGATCAGGCCCGCCTGCCCGCCGTCCGGGAGTCCGGCCAGGGGGTCGTCCGCGCCGGGCCGGGCGGCGACGCGCAGGACGTCGTCCCGGGTGCTGAGGAAACCGGGGGCGCCGACGACGGGTGAGACCCACAGCCGGCCGTTCCCGTCGCGTGCGCTGAGCACCGCCAGGTCGCGGTCGGCCAGGAAGCGGCTCACTCCGCCGTCCAGCCGGGGCGGGGCGAGCATGCCGCGCAGGCGCGCGGCCTCGAGCGCGACGCCGGCGCGTCGCTGGACGGCGAGTTCTCCCTCGTGGAATCCGGAAAGGCGGGTCATCTCGCTCGCTCTCCTCGTGCGGTGGCGTGCTGTGTCCGTGTTCGTGTGCGTGCGCGTGTCCGTGCCGTCCGGCCGGTCGGGGTGGCCGGACGGCACGGGGGTGCGGGGCCCGCTCAGCGGGTGAGCCCGGCCTTGTCGAGGAAGCCGAGAACCAGCTCCGCGACGGGCTCGACGTGGGTCTCCAGGAGGAAGTGGCCCCCGTCGAGGAGGTGCACCTCCGCTTGCTGCGCGTCGTCCGCGAACGCCCGGGCGCCGTCGGGCCCGAAGATGGGGTCGTGCTCGCCCCAGACGGCGAGCACGGGTACCGCGTGGGTGCGCAGGTACTCGTGCAGGCGCGGGTACAGCGGGATGTTCGTCGCGTAGTCGCGGAACAGCGTGAGCTGCACGAGGTCGTTGCCGGGCCGGGAGACCAGCTGGAAGTCGTGGTGCCAGGTGTCGGGGCTGACGGTGCTCTCGTCCGCCACCCCGGTGACGTACTGCCACTTGATGCCCTCGAGGGTCAGCGCCCCGCGCACGCCGGCCTCGGTCTCGGGGGTCTGCTCGCGCTGGTAGGCGCGCACGCCCTCCCAGAACTCCTCGACGAACCCGGCCTCGTACCCGTTGCCGTTCTGGGTGACGATCGCCGTGACGGCCTCGGGGTCGTTCAGCGCCAGGCGCCAGCCGATCGGCGCTCCGTAGTCCTGGACGTAGAGCGCGTAGCGCGTGACGCCGAGCCGGTCGAGAAGGCCCTTGGTGAGGCCGGCGAGGGCGTCGAAGGAGTAGTCGAACGCGTCGGCGGCCGGGGCGTCGGAGAGGCCGAAGCCCAGGTGGTCGGGCGCGATGACGCGGTAGCGGCCGGCAAGCCGCGGAATCAGGTCGCGGAACATGAACGAGCTGGTCGGGAAGCCGTGGAGGAGCACGATCACGGGGGCGTCCTCGGCGCCCGCCTCGCGGTAGAAGAGCCGGTGCCCCTGGACCTCGGCGTAGCGGTGGTGCACGGTGACCATGTCTAACCCCTTGGATTCGCTTCGATGGTTATATGGAAGCAGGGTAGGTGTAACCTGTCAAGCCGGTTATGGGGGTTAGTGCGATGGAGATGGGAAGTGACGGCGGCCCCCTGGTGTTGTGGATGGCCACAGGGGACTTGGGGCCCCGCCGGACGTACGGCCGGCGGAGCCCGCGACAGGGACGGAAGACGCAGATGACTGTCACGGCCACCGCGCAGCGCGCGAAGGGCATCGAGGAAACCCGGATCGTCACTCCCCGGCTGGTCCTGAGGCCATGGCGCGCCGATGACGCCGAGGCGGCACTGGCCGTCTACGGAACCGAGGACGTGACCCGCTGGCTGGCCCCGGCGATGACCCGGCAGCCGGACGTCGCCTCCATGCGGGAGCTGCTGCGGTCGTGGGAGGCGGGCGGAACGACCCTGGAACGACCCGCCGGACGCTGGGCCGTCGAGCTGCGCGAGAGCGCTGAACTGGTGGGCGGTGCCACCGTCCTGCCGCTGCCGCCGCACGGGGTCGACCTCGAGATCGGCTGGCAACTGGCCCGCCGGGTCTGGGGCAGGGGCCTGGCCACCGAGGCCGGACGCGCCCTGGCGCGGTATGCCTTCGCGTCGGGCGTCGACGAACTCTTCGCCGTGGTGCGCCCGCGGAACGACCGCGGCGCCGCCACCGCACGGAGCGTCGGCATGGAATGGGTCGGCGAGACCGAGAAGTACTACGACCTGCGGTTGCAGGTGTACCGGCTGCGCAAGGGTGAGTTCGAGGCCTCCGGCGCGGCCGCCGCGGGAGCCTGACGCGGCCCGGAGGATCCGGGTCCCGAAAAGCCGGGTGCCGGACCGTACGGAGCACGGTCCGGCACCCTTGCGTCATGTACGGCGCGTTCCCGCGCCGTCGTCAGCGACCGAGGTCAGTGACGGGCGGCGGCGCGGCGCTTGCGGTTCGCGAAGAGCAGACCGCCACCGGCGAGCAGCGCGACGGCGGCACCGCCGGCGAGCAGCGGGGTGGAGCTGGAGGCACCCGTCTCGGCGAGGTCGCCGGCCGGGGACTCGTCGGTGGACGGGGTCGAGGGCGCCGCGGAGGGGGCGGTGCTCGCCGACTCGCTGGGGGACGGGGACGCGGTGGTCTTCGTCTCCGTCGGAGTGGGCGTGGGCGTGGCCGTCTGGCCCTCGCAGACCGGGGCGGTCTTGTCGTCCTCGAACGAGTACTGGTCGCTGTCGCCCGCCTTCACGCTGAGGTGCAGCTTCACCTCGGCGGTGTGCGCGGGCAGGTCGATGGTGTCCTCGAACGAGCGGCCGAAGGTCTGCTCGGCCAGCAGAACCTTGCCGTCCGCGGTGACGCTCACGGTGTTCTTGACGTCGCCGTTGTAGGCCCTCAGGTGGAGCTCCACCTTCGAGCAGTCCACGGTCCAGTCACGGGTGTGGGCGGACGCCGGGGTGGCGCAGAGGCCGAGGCCGATCACGCCGGTGGCGGCGGCTGCTATCAGGGTGCCGGGGCGGTACCAGGCACGGCGGGGGGATGCGGTCACAAGTTCTCCAGGCTGTCGTTAAATCCGATGCCGATGGCAGCCGCAATGTACTCCCCCTCTCCTCACGGCTCACTGCCGCCCCACAGCTAACGCGGAAACGCGGGCGAAAGGGCCCGGTTCGCCGGATGCGCACGGGCGTTGTCAGACCCCTGCTGAAGACTGCCGCCATGTCCGCGAACGACGCCACCGCCGCCCTCCCCGCCCCGGCCGCACTGCTGTTGGAGACCGACTGGGCCGCGCTCGCCCACGCCTACGGGCCCGCCGACGGCACCCCGGAGGACCTCCTCGGTCTGCTGCACGACGACCCCGCGGTGCAGGCCGAGTCGCTGGGCCGGCTGGAGATGTCCGTCCTGCACCAAGGGTCGTTGTACTCCGCCACCCCGCCGGCCGCGCTGTTCGTGGCGGGCATCCTCGACGACCCCCGGACGCTCGCCGTTCACGAGGATTTCTTCCCCTGGGACGACCGGGTGCGCCCGCTGCGCGGCGCGCTCCTGGAGTGGCTGGGTGAGGTCGCCGATTCCGCGGCGTACGAGGACGGGGAGGAGGGCGAGGGCGAGGACGAGGAGTGGGCGGAGGAGATCGCGGCGATCGAGGCGTGCCGGGCCGTGCGGCCGCAGTTGTTCGACGCCGTCACGCCGTGGCTGGACGACGCGGACGCCACCGTCAGGGAGGCGGCCCTCGGCGCCGTCACGCATCTGCTCCGCGCGCCCGAACTCGCCGGCCGCGTACACACCGTGGCCGAACGGCTGGAACGGGTCGCCCGGGGCGGCGGAGACCGCCGCGAACGGGCGGCCGCCCTCCTGGCCTTGGGTACCTGGGGCCATGACACCGGGGACTTCCTGACGGACGCCGACCCGGCGGTGCGCGCCTGCGCCGCCCTGGGCAGCGACCGTCCGGGCGCCGTGCCGGTCCTGCTCGACGCGCTCGCGGACCCGGTGGCCGCCGACGCATGGTTCGACGAGCCGCTGCCCCAGTTCGACGGCTGGTTCCGCTTCACGCTGCTGCGCGGACTGCTCGACCGCGCCGGGCACTTCGAACAGGTCCTGCCGGCCGCCCTCGCGCTGGTGCCGATGTGCAGCCAGTACACGGTCGACAGCGAGTGGGGCCCGCTCCTCGCCTCCGCCTTCCCGGCCCCGTACGCCCCCGAGGTCCCGCTGACGGCCGCCCAGCGTGCCTTCCTGCAGGCCCTGGTGGATCGCGACGCCTGCTGGGGACACATCGCCAACCGCGACTCCTGGCTGCGGGCCGCGGGACTGCCCACGCGGCGCGAGCCACTGCGGGACCTCCTCGCCGCGGCGCCGCCCGGCCCCCGCTGAAGAGCACGGCTCGGTCCGCCCAACGGCGTTGCCGCACCGCCCCGGTGCGGGCACCCGGCAGAGGCCGGGAAGAATGGACGCCGTGAACGACGGGGGCGGGGGCGACGGCCTCGCGCGGCTGCTCGCGCGGGCCGGGCTGGAGATCGTGGGGGAGCGGGGCGAGGGGACCGAGGACGTCCTGCCGCCCCGCGTCGCGTGGCGGGGTGATCGCGGGCAGTACGGTGCCGACCGCATCCGTACCCGCCGACCACGACGACCTGGTCGGCGAAGTGAACGCCCGGTGGCACGCGCTGGCGACCCGGCACGGCGTCATCGACGCCCACGGCGTGTTCCTCCTCGACGTGGCGGGCGACCGTGCCGGGCCCGGGCCCCGCCGCTGGACCCGGGTGCGGCTCACCGGTGAGTGGGACCTCGCCGGTGTTCTCGGGGACCGCCCGGGACAGCCGGAGTTCGTCACCCTGTCCACCGACGGCGACACCCTGCTCGGAGTGACGAGCGAGGAGTACGAGGTCTGGGTCGTCGCGCTGGACCGCCTGGGCGGGCGACAGGAGGCCGCCGCGCAGGCGGAGGCGCGGGAAACCCCGCAGGAACGCGAGACCGCCTGGACCTCGCTGCTGCGGGGGCCGCGACCCACGAAGCGGTTGTCCGTGCTGTGGGCGCACGGGCTGGCACGCCATCCGGCAGCGCCCGAGGACGTCCTGAGGGCACTCGTCGGCCACTCCTTCCACCTGGCGTGGCGTCGCACGCAGGGCCCTGCCCTGGTGCTCGCCTGACGGCTCCGGTGCCGGCGGGGGAGGTGACGGCGGTGGTGGTCGGCGACCAGCCGGCGCAGTTCCGCCTCGGCGGACGTCGGCCGGCCCGGGTCGCGCCCCAGGCGCCCCCTGGCGGGCCGTCAGTCCGCCGCCGTGGGCTGCCAGGGGACGCCAGGGACGACGAGGGGGCTGCCCGTGACCGGGTCGGGGACGATGACCGAGGTCAGACCGAAGACCTCGCGGACCAGTTCCGCCGTGACGATGTCACGCGGCGGGCCCTGGGCGACGATCCGGCCGGACTTCATGGCGATGAGGTGGTCGGCGTAGCGGGCGGCCTGGTTGAGGTCGTGGAGCACGGCGACGACCGTGCGGCCGCGCCGGTGGTTGAGCCGGCGGACCAGGTCCAGCACCTCGACCTGGTGGGCGATGTCGAGATACGTGGTCGGCTCGTCCAGCAGGAGCAGATCGGTGTCCTGGGCGAGGGCCATGGCGATCCACACCCGCTGCCGCTGTCCGCCGGACAGTTCGTCCACCGGCCGGTCTGCGAGGTCGGCGGTCGCGGTGTGCTCCAGCGCCTCGGCGACGGCGCGTTCGTCGGCCTCGGACCACTGCTGCCACCACTTCTGGTGCGGCTGCCGCCCGCGCGCCACGAGGTCGGCGACGGTGATGCCGTCCGGCGGGGTGGGGCTCTGCGGCAGCACGCCGATGGTGCGGGCGATCTGCCGGCCGGGGATCCGGGCGAGCTCGGTGCCGTCGAGCAGGACCGTGCCGGCGCGCGGCTTGAGGAGCCGGCCCAGCGCGCGCAGCAGCGTGGACTTGCCGCAGGCGTTGGGGCCGACGATGACGGTGACCCGGCCGTCGGGGATCTCCAGGTCCAGGCCGTCGACGACGGTCCGGTCCTCGTACGCCAGGGTCAGGGCCTGGGCGGTGAGTCGGCTCGTACGGCTCATCAGGTGGTGCCTCCGGAACGGCTGCGGGTGCGGGCGATCAGCCACATCAGATACGGCGCGCCCACCGCTGCGGTGACGACGCCGACGGGGAGTTCGACGGGGGAGAACAGGCGCCGGGCCAGCAGATCCGCCACGACGACCACGAGGGCCCCCGTCAACGCCGAGGACAGCAGCGGGATCTGCGCCGTACGGGTCAGCCGGCGGGCGATCTGGGGGGCGAGGAGGGCGACGAAGTCGACCGGTCCGGTGGCGCCGGTCGCCACCGAGGCCAGGACGATGCCGAGTGCGGTCAGGCCGAGCCGCACCCGGTCCAGCCGGATGCCGAGCGCGGTGGCGGTGTCGTCGTCGAAGGCCGCCCCGCGCTGGGCCCTGGCCGCCCACAGCGCCGCCGGAACGGCGAGCAGCAGGACCGTCGCCAGGGGCGCGGCCTGGTCGTAGCCGCGGCTGTTCAGGGATCCCGTCAGCCAGACCTTGGCCTGCTGCGCGACGAGGAAGTCGCCCTTGGTGAGGAACAGTTGCGTCAGGGAGCCCAGGGCGACCGAGACGCCGATGCCGACGAGGACGAAGCGCGAGGCGTGCAGACCGCGCCGCCAGGCGAAGACGTAGACCAGCAGCGCCGCCGCGAGACCGCCGGTGATCGACACGTACGGCAGCGCGCTGTACGAGACGAGACCGAAACTCATCGCGGCGACCGTCGCCGCGCCCGCGCCGTGGGTCACCCCGATGACGTCGGGGCTGGCCAGCGGATTGCACGCGACGGTCTGGACCAGGGCGCCCGCGACCCCGAAGGCGACCCCGGCCAGCAGGCCCACCACCAGGCGGGGAAGGCGCAGCGTGCCGACCACGAGCTGGTCGGGGCTGGGCCGGCCGAGCAGGACGTTCACGACCTCCACGGGGGAGACGAAGGACTCGCCGACGCACAGGTACGCCACGACGGCCGCCAGCAGCAGCACGGCGAGCACCAGGGCGACGACGACCGCGCGGCGGTGCACCAGGAAACTGCCCCGCCCGGGGCGCAGCAGGGCGTGCCCGGCAGGGCGCACGGACACCGGGACGGGCGTGGGCGCGGTCGTGCGGCTCGTGCGGCTCATGCGGCGACCACCGTCCGGCGCCGCACGAGCGCGATCAGGAACGGCACGCCGAGCAGGGCGGTCATGACGGCCACCGGAACCTCCGAGGGCGGGAAGACGATACGGCCGAGCACGTCGGAGACGAGGATCATCACCGGTCCGAGCAGGGCGGCCACCGGCAGCACCCAGCGGTGCGCCGCGCCGACCAGGGCCCGTGCGATGTGCGGAACGGCCAGGCCCGTGAAGGCGATCGGCCCGACGGCGGCCACGGCCGCGCCGGTCAGCACGGTCGCCCCCACCGCGCCGAGGACGCGCAGCAGGGCGACGTTGTGGCCGAGGCCCTTGGCGGCGTCGTCGCCGAGCGCGAGCGCGTCCAGGCCCCGGGCCATCGCCGCGGCCAGCAGCAACCCGACTGCCACGAACGGCCAGATCCGGCCGATGACGTCGCTGCCGCGGCCGCTGATCGAGCCGACCTGCCAGAACCGGAACTCGTCCAGGGCGCGGGCGTCGGTGGTGACGATCCCGGAGACCACCGAGGCGAGGAAGGCGTTCATCGCCGCGCCCGCGAGCGCGAGCTTGACGGGGGAGGCCCCGCGGTACCCGCCCGCGGCGACGGCGTAGACGGCGACGGCCGCCAGCGCCGCGCCCACGAAGGCGAACCAGACGTAGCCGGTGAGCGTGTGCACGCCGAGGAACGCGATCGCGCACACCACCCCGACGGACGCGCCCTGGCTGACGCCCAGGATGCCGGGTTCGGCGATGGGGTTGCGGGTGATGCCCTGCATCACGGTCCCGGCGACGGCGAGGGCGGCGCCGGCCAGTACGCCGATGACGGTACGCGGCACGCGCAGCGCCCGTACCACCTGGGCGTCGTCACTGGTGCCGCCGTGCAGCAGAGCCTGGACCACCTCGCCGGGGGCGATCTGACGGCTGCCGACGGCCAGGCTCAGCAGGACGGCGATCAGCAGCATCACCGCGCATCCCACCAGCCAGGCGATACGGCGACGGGTCGGTCGCGCCATGCGCCGCGCTCACTCTCTCTTTCCGGTTTCCGGTCCTACACGTTCCGGGTCGTACGGGCGCAGGGCGCCGGCGGGCACAGCGGCCCGCCGGCGCCCGGCACTCGACGGCCTCGCGGGCTCACGCCGTGAGGTGCTTCTCCAGGTCGTCGAGGACCGCGTTGGCCGCGGTGACCCCGAGCCCGAGGTACCAGGTCTCGTCGGGAACGTCGAAGGCGTGGCCGTCCTTGACCGCCTTGAGGTTCTTCCACAGCGGGTTGCCCTGGGCCTTGGTCCTGTCGGTGGCCTTGGGGTCGCCGTAGACGCCGGTGAAGATGTAGTCCGCGTCGGCCTGGTCGATGTTCTCGGCGCTGATCTCCGCGGCCAGGTCCTCGATGTCCTGGTTCTTCGGCCGCGGGATGCCGACGTCCTTGAGGATGGTGCCGATGAAGGAGTCGTTCGCGTAGAGGCGGATCTTGCCCTCGGGCATGTAACGCACCATCGACACGGTCGGCTTGTCTGCGCCCAGCTTCGCGCCGAGGGCCTGCGCCTTCTTCTCGTAGGCCGCGAGGTTCGCCTTGGCCTGGGCGGTCTTGTCCAGTGCCGCCGCGTTGAGGAGGTAGTTCTGCTTCCACGTGAAGCCGGGGCGGATGGAGAAGACGGTCGGCGCGATCTGCGACAGCTCGTCGTAGGAGTCGGCGGCGCGCAGCTGGCTGCCGAGGATCAGGTCCGGCCTGAGCGCGGCGATCGCCTCGAGGTTGAGGCTGTTGACGGTGCCGACGTTCGCGGGCTTGCCCGCGTCGCCCTTCAGGTACGACGGCAGTTCCGGCGAGCCCTCGGTGGGCGCGAGGCCGACCGGCTTCACGCCGAGCGAGACAACGTTATCGAGCTCGCCGACGTCCAGGACGACGACCCGCTTGGGCTGTGCCTTGAGGACGGTGCTGCCCATCGCGTGCGTGATGGTGCGCGGCCACTCGCCCGGCTTGGCGGTGGTGCCCATCGCGGCGGTCTTCTCCGCGGCGTCCGCGAAGTCCTCGCCGCCCTGGGCCACCGACTTCGCGTCCTTGGCCCCCGCGGTCGCGGAAGCGGCCGCGCTGCTCTCCTTCCCGTTGCTGCTGGACCCGCCGCAGGCCGCCAGGGACAGCGCGGCGGCGATGGCGACAGCGACGGCGGCAGTGCCGCGGCGCCGAAGAGACATGTGAAGGCTCCTGTAGCTGTGGTTCACCTTTGAAGTATTAGGCGAGCCTAACCTTATGTGGAGCCTGCGAGTCCAGCGCAAGGGGGGTGTCCCTGCGCTCCGCGCGCCCCTGCGGTGTCGCGGCGCCGGTGGGGCGCGGTCGCCCAAGTCCCGGGCGCCCAGGGGGGCGAGAGTTTGCCGCGTGGCCGGCGCCGCCCCGGATGGCCGACCCGGCGTGCAGGTAGTTACATCAGATTGATTAAGCTATTGTTATTACTTATGGATGCGAAGGCACTCGAAGCCGGTGACCCGACCGAGGTCGGGGCCGCGCTGCGGCTGACCGTCGGCCGGATCGCCCGGCGGTTGCGGCAGGCGCACGCCGTCGGGGACGTCACACTGTCGGAGGTGTCGGTACTCGCCCGGCTGGACCGGGACGGCCCGGACTCGCCGGGATCGCTGGCCGAACTGGAGCGGGTGCGCCCGCAGGCGATGGCGACGACGCTGGCCGGGCTGGAGGAGCGCGGGCTGGTGAGCAGACGGCCGGACGCCTCCGACAAACGGCGCGTCGTGATGACGGTGACGGACGCGGGGCGCAAGGTGCTCGCTGACCGGCGGTCGGAATCGGTGCAGCGGCTGGGCGCGGTGCTGAACGAGGAGTTCAGCGCCGGCGAACGGCGGCAGCTGGTGGACGTGCTGCCCCTGCTGGACCGCCTCTCGGAGAAGCTGTGACCCCCGCACCGGCGACGGCGGCCGCCCCGCGCGACGACGGGGGCCGCTACAAGTGGGTCGCGCTGTCGAACACCACGCTCGGCGTGCTGATCGCCACCATCGACGCCTCGATCGTGATCATCTCCCTGCCGGCGATCTTCCGCGGCATCGGCCTCGACCCGCTCGCCCCCGGCAACATCGGCTATCTGCTCTGGATGATCCTCGGCTACCTGCTGGTCTCGGCCGTCCTGGTGGTCGTGCTCGGCCGGCTCGGCGACATGTTCGGCCGGGTCCGGATGTACAACCTGGGCTTCGCGATCTTCGCCTGCGCGTCGCTCGCGCTCTCCCTGGACCCGCTCAAAGGCGGCGGCGGGGCCCTCTGGCTGATCGGCTTCCGGATCGTGCAGGCCGTCGGCGGGTCGATGCTCACGGCGAACTCGGCGGCCATCCTCACCGACGCCTTCCCCGCCCGGCAGCGCGGAATGGCGCTGGGCATCAACCAGATCACCGCGCTCGCGGGCCAGTTCCTCGGGCTCATCGCGGGTGGGCTGCTGGCCACCGTCGACTGGCGCGCCGTGTTCTGGGTCAGCGTCCCCATCGGCATCGTCGGCACCGTCTGGTCGTACCGCAGTCTCCGCGAGACCGGCGCGCGGAAGCCGGGCCGCGTGGACTGGATCGGCAACCTCACGTTCACCGCCGGGGCCGGCGGCCTGCTCGCCGCCATCACGTACGGCATCCAGCCCTACGGCGGTCACCCCACCGGCTGGACCAACCCCTGGGTGCTCGGAGGCCTGACCGCGGGCGTGCTGCTGCTCGTGGCGTTCTGCGCCGCGGAGACCCGTGTCGCGGAGCCGATGTTCCAGCTCGGGCTGTTCCGGATCCGCGCGTTCGCCGCGGGGAACATCGCGGTGCTGCTCACCGCGATCGCCCGCGGCGGCCTGCAGTTCACACTCATCATCTGGCTGCAGGGCATCTGGCTGCCGCTGCGCGGCTACGACTTCGAGCAGACCCCGCTGTGGGCCGGCGTCTTCATGCTGCCGCTGACCGTGGGCTTCCTCATCGCGGGCCCGCTGTCCGGGCACCTGTCGGACCGCTTCGGCGCGCGCCTGTTCTCCACCACCGGACTGCTCCTGGTGGCGGCCGCGTTCGTCGGGCTGCTGGCGCTCCCGGTCGACTTCCCGTACCCCGCGTTCGCGGCACTGCTGCTGGTGAGCGGCATCGGTCAGGGCATGTTCTCGGCCCCCAACACCTCGGCGATCATGGGGAGTGTCGCGCCCGGACAGCGTGGCGTGGCCTCCGGCATGCGCTCCACGTTCCAGAACTCCGGCACCGCGCTCTCCATCGGGCTGTGCTTCTCGCTGATGGTCTCCGGGCTGGCCGGCTCGCTGCCGCACGCGCTGGACAGCGGACTGCGGGCGAACGGCGTGCCCGCCGGCACGGCCGGGCAGGTCGCGGGACTGCCGCCGGTGAGCACGCTGTTCGCCACCTTCCTCGGCAACAACCCCATCAGCCATCTGCTCGGGCCGAGCGGAGTCCTCGGCACCCTGCCCGAGCACCAGGTCCACACCCTGACCGGTACGGCCTTCTTCCCCACCCTGGTCTCCGGTCCCTTCCACCACGGGCTCGTCACCGTCTTCGGCGCCGCCACCGTCATGGCCGTGACCGCCGCGCTCGCCTCGGCGCTGCGCGGCCGCCGGAACACCCCCGCGGCGAGCCGTCCCGGCGACGACGCGAACGACACGCACGACACGCACGAAGGACGGCAGGCATGGCGCACAGCGCACTCCTCGTGATGGACGTCCAGCGGGCCATCACGGACCGCTTCACCGGGGACGCCGGATACCTCCCCCGGGTGCGTGACGCGATCGACGCCGCCCGTGCCGCGGACGTCCCCGTCATCCACGTGGTGATCGGATTCCGCGCCGGGCACCCGGAGATCAGCCCCCGCAACAAGGCCTTCGGGGCGCTCGCCCGGACGGGCGGATTCGCCGCGGGCGACCCGGGCGCGGAGATCCACCCGGACGTGGCCCCCGCTCCCGGCGACATCGTCGTCACCAAGAAGCGCGTCAGCGCCTTCGCGGGCAGCGACCTCGACATGGTCCTGCGGGCGGGCGGCGTCGACAGCCTCGTCCTGACCGGCATCGCCACCGGCGGCGTGGTCCTCTCCACGCTGCGTCAGGCCGCCGACCTGGACTACGGCCTCACCGTCCTGGCCGACGGGTGCCTGGACTCCGACCCCGAGGTGCACCGCGTGCTCACCGAGAAGGTGTTCCCCCGGCAGGCGGATGTCGTCAGCGTGGAGGAGTGGATCACGTCCGTCGCGCACTGACCCCGGCGTGAGGCTTTCCGTGCCCGCCGAGGGCGCGGGCGAGCCGCTCCCACTGGGCGACGGTGACGCCGGCGTTCCGCAGCACCCCGGAATCCCGCAACGCGGTGTCCACCGGCGTGGGCGCACCGCCACCGCTGAGCGGCGAGCCCCACGCTGGGTCGTGCCAGACCTCGTTCCTCAGTCCCCGGACGAGGCACCCGGCCGTGAGCGCCGCGGTCTCCTCCGGAGCCCCGACGCCGACGAGCGCGCCGGCGATCCCAGGCCCTGCCTCCGCCGCGTGCCGGTCGCCGTCGACGAGGAAGGGCAGCAGGAGCAGCAGCCGGGCGGCGGGATCGAGCACGCCCGGGACGGTCCCGGACCGCGGCACCGCCCCGGCGACGTGGGCCAGTTCGCGCCAGTTCGGACCGGTGCCGTACCAGTCTCCGTCGTACGAGGACAGCACTTCCGCGCGGGCCCAGTCGGGATGCGTGAGCAGGAAGTCGAGCCCCGCGTCACCGTCGAGGTTCCGGTACACCACGACGGCGCAGTGCCCGTCCCCGAAGGGCACCCGGAAGACCGGCCAGGCCCCCTCGTCGAACACCACCTCGACCATGGCGTCCGTGTCGGCCCCGTCGTCCCCGAACCACTCCGGCTCGGGCCGCTCTCCGCCCGGCCCGGCCGCGCACCACCCCAGGAGATGGTTCGCCCAGAAACCGGGCCGGGCCAGGAGTGGCTCCCCCGCCGTCAGCGGTCCGTAGTCGTATCCCTTGATCAGCACGCGCGCAAGGATGCCACGCGCCGCGGGCCGGGTCAGGGCCGCGGTACGGCGCCGACCGACGTCGCGGCGGCGGGCACGCGACCGCGCAGGTCGAGGCGGAGCCGTACGAAGTCCGCGCCACCGGGGCCGGGTCGGCGCCCGCCGTCCGGGACCCAGCCGTGGCGCGCGTAGAAGGCCAGGGCTCGGCTGTTGCGCTCCCAGGCGTCCAGCAGCCCGGTGTCCAGGGACGCGTCGCGGAGGAACCGCACGAACTCCGCGTGGAGCCGGGCACCGACCCCGTGGCCCCACCGGTCCGGGCGGACATGGATCCAGTGCAGCTCGCCGGAGGCCGACGGGGCGTCGGCGTCGTCCTTGGGCGGGCCCATGGCCACGACGCCGATCACCTCGGTGTCCTGGACGGCGCACAGCACGGTCATCGTGCTCGACTGGACGGCACGCGCCCAGGACGCGCGGCGGCGGGCCGACCCGCCGGGGCTGTCGATCTCGGACCCGGGCACGCCGCCCGCCTGGTAGTAAGCGGCACGTGCCTGGGTGTGCACGTCCACGATGGCCGCCAGGTCGCCGAACCGCGCCGGGCGGATGAGGGCTGGAGAATTCGTCACCTGCTGTCAGACGTCCGCATGGTGGGACGGGGTTCCCGCCGGGGCCGGCCGCCGTGGCGGTCACCGGTCAGGTGACCGCCGCGGCCGCCACCGCCTACGGTTGCGCCGTGGTGCGGGGCACGTTGTAGCCGTCGAGCCGCAGCTTCGGGCGCTTGGACGGCAGCGCCCCGGCGGGCCAGGACAGGGTGACCGTACGGCTCTCGCCGGGGAGGAGCCACAGGTAGTTGTCGCTGTACAGGGTCGGCAGCACCCGGTCGCCGCGCCTGGCGTCGACCAGGGAGAGCCGGACCAGGGCGGCCACCGAGGCACCCCGGTTGCCCACCCGCGCGGTCAGGCCGTGGCGGCCTCCGGAGAGGTCCGTGTCCGTCACGTCCGCGGCGACCCGGGTCTGCGCGGCCTTGTTCAGGGCCTGCATGTCCTCGGGCTTGCGGTAGCGCCAGTAGACGTTCTCGGACAGCACCTCGCCATGACGGTCCGTCAGCCGCAGCCGCAGCCGCAGCAGATGGAAGGCCGGCAGGGCGTCCGTCCAGGCGACGGAGAACGCGTCGGCCGTGGCGGACGCGGGGACGTCCACCGTCCCGTGCCGCTCCGCGGACAGCGGATGGCCGGACAGGTCGTACAGCCGCGCCGAGACGGTGGCGCCCGTGACCGGCCGGGGCGTGTGGTTGACCGCGACGACCTGCCCGCTCACCGGATCGGCCTGCACGTGGATTGGTTCGGCGGCCTTGCGGACCCCGTAGTATGCGCCGTTGACGTCGAAGTCGTAGTCGTAGGTCTGCCACACCGTGCTGTACCAGGCGGGGTGCGACATCCACAGCATCAGGCCGCCGGCGTCGTCGCACAGGCGGCCGTTCCACGCCTCGAACATGGCGCGGAAGTTCTCGTAGTTGACGAACTGCGCCTTGCGGCAGAAGTCGTCGAGGTCCTCGGCGGCGCCGAGCCGGCCCTCGACGGCCGCGCGGTAGTTCTGCGGCGCCTGGTTGCCGCGGGTGCTCCAGTCGTGGTGGTACCAGACACCGCCGACGGGCACTCGGGTTCGTCGCCGGCCAGACGCCGCATCGTCTCGGCGGTCGACACGACCGGCGTCCCGATCTCGGTGTGGAAGCCGAAGTTGCCGCTGCCGTAGGTGGAAGCCGAGTAGTACCGCTCCGGCTCGACCCAGCCGTACGGGCCGCCACCGGAGACGATGCCGCCCGCCGAGTTGTTCTGGTACAGCAGGCCGGGCGGCTCCGCGCGCACCGCGGCGCGCATCCCGTCGTCGACGGAGGAGGAGGCGGCCTCCTTGTGCAGGGCCAGGTCGACGTCGGGCACGGAGCTGTCGGCGACCGACAGGCCCCACATCGACGAGCCCCAGTCGGTCGCCCGCGTCCGGCACAGGACGCGCACGTACCGGGCCTTGCGGCGTGCGAAGGTGACCGTCTGCGCGTACGCGTCGGAGCCGGACTGGAACGTCAGCGGCACGTCGTACTCGTAGCCGAACTGGCGCAGGCCGAAGCGCGTGGTGCGCCGGTCGCTCTCCTGCCCGGCGACGGACGCGGTCAGGGTCAGCCGGTGCAGCTCCGGCTCGCCGTAGCCGTTGGGCCACCACAGCTTCGGGTCGCGCAACCGCAGTTGCGCGTGCGAGGCCGGGCTGAAGACGACGCCGGCGCTCTCACCGCCCGGCACGGTGACCGTCTGCCGCACGCGCACGCCGTCGAAGGCGGCGGCCACGGTGACGGCTGTCGCGTCGGAGGCCGCGTTGCGGACCGGGACGACGACGGTCACCTCGGCGGTGCGCGTGTCGGGCAGGTCCGGCAGCGTGGTGTCCACGCGGGGGTCGCCGAGGACGACGTCCCCGGTGGAGCGCAGCCGAACGCGGTTCCAGATGCCGGCGGCCCGGTCGCGTACCGCCGGCATCCAGTCCCAGCCCGAAGAGGCCAGGTAGGTGGGGGAGTTGCGGTTCATCATGTTCGCGCCGGCGTCCACGAACGCGAGACCGGCGGGACCCTTGTCCCCGGGGCTGCCGGGGAACGGCATGGGGGAGATCCGCACGGCGAGGGCCTGGGCGCCGTCGGCCGCCAGCAGGGCGGTCACGTCGTAGGCGGCACGGGCGAACGGGAAGGTGAGCGTGCCGGCCTGCTTGCCGTTGAGCCAGACGTCCGCCTCGTGGTTGACGCCGTCGAACTCGAGCCAGACGCGGCGTCCGGCGCCGGTGCGCAGGCCCTTGGGGAGGCTGAACTCGCGCCGGTACCACCAGGAGTGGTGGGAGAGGGCCTCCGGGATGTGGAGGTTGGCGAAGCCGGCCACCGGATCGGGCAGATGCCCCTCGCTCACGAGTGAGGACAGCACGGTTCCGGGCACCGTCGCGGGCAGCCAGCGACTGGTGTCCACGGACGGCTGCGACAGCTCCGCGCCCTCGCCGCCGGCCCAGTCGTCCATGCGCGGGAAGGACGGCGCCGTGACGGAGGCGGCGCTGCCCGCCCGCTCGCTGACCTGAGCCCACCGGGGCCTCGCGCGTCGCCCTTCCGTGCCCGGTGGCAGCGGTCAGCCCGTAGGGCGCCGCCCCGGATGGTGGCGACGCGCGCGTCCGGCTCGACCGAGACCCGTCACATGCCGGCCAGGCCGATCGTCAGCCTGCCGTCCCGCAGGGCCCGGCCCACAGTCGTGGCCGGCGCCACGCGCTCAAAGGGGCAGGCCATGGTCGCGGGCCGTGACGACCGCGGCTGACCGAGCGCTGGTACGGGATGCCGCTGCCGACGCGGCGCTGACTTCCCGGCCCCGTCGACGGCGACCGCGCTCCGAGGGCGGGACGGTCCGGCGGACGCCGCCCAGGGCGTGGCGATCAGGGCGCCCGCCAGCAGCGGGCGAGGGGCGTGCGCGGAACCGAGGATCTGACGTGCCGGCAAGCTGCTCCCCAGGACGTTGGCCACGAGCCCGGGCGGCCACGCGTCCGTGGACGTCTGTGGACGCGTGCGTGCCGCCGGGCAGGACGTGCGTACAGACGTCCGGAGGGGCATCCGGTTGGAACCGGAAGCCGGCGCCACGGGACTCTGCGGACGACGGCGGAGGACGGCACGGACCGGCGGGCCGACCGCGGGGAGGCATCCCGCCACCGCGATCGGCCCGCCGGTGCTGCGGCGCCGTTCTCCGGCCCCGGCTCAGGCCTTCGGCTGGGTGAAGCGGATGCTGTTGCCGAAGGGGTCGCGCAGGCCGCAGTCGATTCCGTACGGGCGCTCGGTCGGCTCCTCGGTGAACTCGACGCCACGGCCGCGCAGCGTCTCGTAGGTCTTGCGGCAGTCGTCCGTGCTGAAGATGAGGTGGCCGCCGGCCGCCCCCTTGGTCACCAGCTCGCGGACCTGCTGCGCCGTCTCCTCGGACATCGCCGGCGGGCCCGGCTTCTCCAGCAGGATCTGGCGCTCCGGATGGCCGGGGACACTGACCGTGAGCCAGCGCATGAAGCCCAGCTCGACGTCCGCGTTCACCTCCAGACCGAGCTTGCCTACGTAGAAGTCGAGGGCCTCGTCCTGGTCCAGGACGTAGATCTGCGAGTGCGTGATGGCGTTGAACATGGGCATCACGCTACTGGGCGGGCCGGACGAAAACTTATCCAAAACTGCTCGGCCGCGGACCCGCCGGACGGCATCCGCGGTCAGGCGTGCGGCCGCATCCACGCCTTCGCGAAGCACGTCGGCACGTCCATGGCCGTCGCCTCCCTGCGGTACTCCCGCGGCGAGCTGCCGACGATGTCGCGGAAGGTGCGGCTGAAGGTGCCGGGGCTGCCGAAGCCGACCTCGAAGCAGATGTCCGTCACGCTGCGGTCGGTCTCCCGCAGCAGGGACATCGCCCGTTCGACGCGGCGGCGCTGGAGGTAGCGATGCGGCGTCTCGCCGAACGTGGCCCGGAAGGTCCGCGTGAAGTGCGCCTGCGACACATGGGCGATCCGGGCGAGGGCCGGTACGTCCAGCGGTTGCGCGTAGGCGCGGTCCATCGCGTCCCGTGCCCGGAGCATGCGGCGGTTGGTCTCTTCTGCGGCGCGGCTCACGGTGTCATCAGACCACAGTCCAGGGGCGCCACCGCGTGGAGCCCGGCCCGGTGATCGCTCAGGGCAGGGCGGTCGCGGCGGTGCGGACGGTGTCGCGGCTGGGCGGTACGCCGAACTGGCGGCGGTACTCGCGGCTGAACTGGGACGGGCTGTCGTAGCCGACCCGGTGACCGAGGCCGCGTACGTCGACGCCGGCTCGGCCGAGGTCTTCCGCGACGAGGCCGTCGACTACGCCACCCGGATCTGGGCGGCCGGCGGCCAGGCCGAACTGCACGTCTGGGCCGGAGGTTTCCACGGCTTCGACGCGCTGTTCCCCCGCGCGGCCCTCTCGGCCTCCGCACGCCGGGTACGCAGCGACTGGCTGGGGCGGATCCTCGCGCCGGTCTCCGCCACGGCCCCGTAGAAGCCACCGCCACGGCGGCTCACCGGCACCCGACAGAGCGGTACGGCTACTGCTCCGCCACCGTGAACTGCCACCCCATCAGCAGGGCCAGCAGGACGCCGAGTTCGATGACCAGATTGGTGGAGGCGATCTCGAAGGCCATCGCCGCCGTGAAGCTCGCCCCCTTGCGGAAGAGCGAACGAGCCAGCGCCACGGCCGCGTACGAGCAGGAGGAGGACGCCGCGCCGAGGCCCGCGGCGATCACCAGGGTCCGCGGGCGGTCGTCGCCGAGCAGACCGACGACGCCCTCCTTGTGCGCCACGGCCCGGACGACGGCGGACAGCGCGAACCCGAGGATCAGCGCCCAGGTGGTGTCCCAGGTCATGGCAGCCGTGATCGACAGTGCGCGCAGTACGGCGTCCATGCGCGCAGTCTCCCGCCGCGGCACTCGGCGCACGCGGCGCCACACCGCCGCCGATCAACGGTCAGACCGCGACCGGGGTCCGGACGCAGGCCTCCATGAGGTGGGTCGCGGTGTCGGAGGCGAACAGCGAGGCGGCCGCGGGTGAGGGGGCGCGGCGCGCGCGGCGCGGACGGGTGAGACCGTCGAGGGTGTCGACGAGCGTCCACGAGTCGCGGGCGAACCGCGTCAGGCCGAGCGCCGCCATCTGGTGGGCCCCGGCCTTGCCGTGGCCCGGGATGGGGCGGTAGCCCACGACGGGCAGTCCCATGGCCAGCGCCTCGAGTGCCGTCTGCCCGGCGGCGTTGTCCACCAGCACGTCGGCCGCGCTCATCAGGCCGGGCATGTCCTGCTCCCAGCCCAGCGCGAGGGTGCCGGGGACACGGGCCAGCCGGGCACGCAGGCGGCGGTTCTCGCCGCACAGGGCCACCGGCAGGTATCCGGCCCGGACCAGCAGCGCCGCGGTGTCCGCCAGGTGCGTGCCGGCGCCCCACGCGCCGGCCGAGAGCAGGACGACCGGCCTGTCCGGCGCCCGGGACCGGAACAACCGGTGCCAGAGCCCGGCTTCCGGCGCGGGCCCGAGGAACCGGGACGCCACCAGGGGCCCCGTGGCGGCGGCCGGGCGGCCGGTGGCCGCCCGCACCCGGCGTGCCGCCGCCTCGGTGAGGCAGCAGTACAGGTCGTTGCCGGGGTGCAGCCACTGGCTGTGCACGTCGAAGTCGGTGACCACCACCGCGCTCGGCACCGCCAGCGTGCCCTGGGACCGCATCCTTCCGGTGAGCTGCGCCGCCAGGTGGAATACCGGTACGACCAGCCCCGGCCGCTCACGGCCGACGAGTTCGGCGAGCCCGCGCTCGGCGAGCCCGGCGAGCCCGGCCGGGCCGGGGGTGCGGTGCGCTCCTCCCGGGCGCAGGAATGCCGCGTAGATGCCCGCGTACAGGAGCGGGAGGTGCAGCACGGTGGCCCGGTAGAACGAGCGCAGCGCCGCGCCGGCGTGGGCCGGCAGGAGGTCCAGGACGTCGGTCCGGCGGGCGTGCCCACCGCGGGCCGTGAGCCGCGCGACCAGCTCGTCAGCGACGGCGTCGTGACCGGCACCCATGGCGGCGCTCAGCACGAGGAAGCGCCGGGGCGGAGGGCTCGCCCGCTCGCTGTGCGTCACCGCGTCACCGCGGCCCGCCGGGGGGAAACGGACGGAGCCGCCGGGAGCACATCCGGCACGTGATCACCTCGCACACCAGTTGCGGACTACTCGGATCTAACCGATTTGCCCCCTCTTGAAACGAACTCCCGGCACCACCGGCCGGGGGCGACTCCGCACGTCCCGGCAGGGTCGCCCACAGAGCCGGTCCGGCGATCGGGCGGTTTACTGAGACCGGAGGGGGACGTGCCCCGGGGGAGCCGCACTGGCGCTCCCGGGCGGCAGCGGCAGGGACAGAAAGCGGTGCCATGACCTCTCACCCTCCCCAAGCGGTCTCCGGCGGCAAGGCCGTACGCGGCAAAGCCGCGCGCGGCCCGGCGGAACCGGCCGGCGGGCCGGCCCCGGTCGCGCTGGTGACCGGGGCGTCGTCGGGCATCGGCGCCGCGATCGCCGACCGCCTCGCCGCCGAGGGATGGCGGTTGCTGGTCAGCGGCCGCGACCGCGAGCGCCTGCGGGCGGTCGCGGAGCGGACCTCCGGTACCGCGCTGCCGGCCGACCTGGAGGACCCCGACGGCACCGGCCGCCTCGTGCGCGACGCGACCCTGGTGACGGGCGGCCGCGTCGACCTGCTGGTGGCCGGGGCGGGTATCGGCTGGGCGGGCCCCTTCGTCTCGATGCCGCACGCCGTCATGGAGCGGATCTTCATGGTGGACGTCATGGCGGCGATGGAACTGGTCCGCCGTGTCCTGCCGGGCATGCTGGCCCGGCGCGGCGGCCACATCGTGCTGATCGGCTCGTTCGCGGGCAGCGTCGGCGTCCGCGAGGAGGCCGTCTACTCCGCGGCGAAGGCGGCGCTGGGAGCCTTCGCCGACTCGCTCCGCTACGAGATCGCCGGCAGCGGGGTGCGGATCACCCATGTCATCCCGGGGGTCGTCGACACGCCGTTCTTCGCGACGCGGGGCGTCGCCTACACCCGTTCCCGTCCGCGGCCCATGCCCGCCGAGCGTGTCGCCCGGGTGGTGAGCGACGCCGTGCGCCGCGGGCGGGACGAGGTGTACGTCCCCCGCTGGCTGCGGATCCCGGTCGCGGTGCGCGGCATCGCGCCGTGGCTGTACCGGCGCCTCGCGGGGAAGTACGGCTGACGCGGTGCCCGTCCTGACCGTCGTGCTGGCGCTGCTGGCGGCCCTCGCCAACGGCGCGGCCTCCGCGCTCCAGCGGCGCGCCGCCCTGCAGCAGGAGGAGGAAGGGAGCACCGGGCACGGCGTGCGCGGGCGGCTCGGGCACCTGGTGCGGCTGGTGCGGCGGCCCTTCTGGGTGGCCGGGATGGCCGCCCTCGTGGTCTCCGGGATCCTGCAGGCCACGGCGCTGGCGGTGGGACAGCTGTCCGTGGTGCAGCCCCTGATGGCGACCGAACTGCTCTTCACCCTGATGGCGGGAAGCCTCGCGTTCTCCCGGCGCCCGGACGGCGGGACCTGGCTGTGGTTCCTGGCGCTGGCCGGGGGCCTGGCGCTGTTCCTCGGCACCGCGACCCCGTCCGGCGGTGAGCCGACGGCCGTGCCGGGCGCCTGGCCGCGCGCCGGCGTACCCCTCGCCCTGCTGGTCCTCGTCCTGTGGCTCATCGGGCGGGCGCTGACCGACGGCGCCCGGGCCTGCGTCCTGGGATGCGCGACGGCGGCCTCCTTCGCCTGCACGGCCGCACTGATCAAGGACGTCACGGGCCTGATCCCCGACGGCCTTCCGGCGCTGCTCGCCTCCTGGCAGCTGTACGCGGTGGGCGCGGTCGGGCTGCTCAGCCTCCTGATGCTGCAGGTCACCCTGCGGGCGGGCAGCCTCGCGGCGTCCCAGCCGGCGCTGACCATCGGCGACGCCGTGGTGAGCGTGGCGCTGGGCTGGGTGCTCTTCGAGGAACGGATCGCGCTGGGCGCCCACGTCGTTCCCGAGGCGGCGGGCTTCGCCCTGATGGCCGTCGGCGCCGTCGGCCTGTCGCGCTCACCGGCCGTCGCCGGGGGGTGGGACGTGCCCGAGGCGCACCGGCGGCGCTCGCCGGAGGCCCGTCACCGCACCGCCCACGGCGGCTCGTGATGGGCCCCCGCGGCGGCACCGCGCGCCGCGCCGCCGCGGCGGCGGGAGTCCTGGCGGCCACCCACGTGGTCCCGGCCGCGACCTGGCTGCCCGGCCTGCGCCGCCGGGCCTTCCCCGCCCTGGCCGGCCTCGGGCGCGCCGACCACGTGGCCCTCACCTTCGACGACGGGCCCGATCCGTACTCCACCCCGCGCTTCCTGGACGCCCTGGACGAACTCTCGGTGCGGGCCACCTTCTTCGTCCTCGGCGCCCGCGTGGACAGCGATCCGCGGATCGTGCGCGAGACCGCCCGCCGCGGCCACGAGATCGCCGTTCACGGCTGGACCCACGACCGCCCGTGGCTCCCCGGGCCCGCGCGCGACCTGGCCGACCTGGCGCGTGCCACCCGCACGATCCGCCAGGCCTGCGGCACCGCGCCGGTCTGGTACCGGCCGCCGTACGGCATCCTCACCGGCGGCCGCTGGGCGGCGGCCGAGCGCGTCGGACTGACCCCGGTGCTGTGGAGCGCCTGGGGCCGCGACTGGACGGCCGGCGCCACGCCGGAGTCGGTGCTCGCGACGCTCAGGCCCGACCTGCGCGGCGGCGCCACCGTCCTGCTCCACGACAGCGACCACGCATCGGCCCCCGGTTCCTGGCGCACCACCCTCGCGGCCCTCCCCGCCCTGGTCAGGACCTGCCAGGAGGCCGGCCTGACGGTCGGTCCCCTCGCACGGCACGGCCGGAGCACGGGCGTTTGACGGCCGACCCGCACCGACGGAGACTCGATTGATAGATGCCCGATACATATCACCGAGAGTGAACACACTCGCGCCGCGGAGCCGGCCCGGGCCCACCGACTCGTGACGCCGCCGACGACGGTCGGGCACGGCTACAGCCGGAGGCAGACGCATGTGCGGAATCGCCGGATGGATCTCGTTCGAGCGGGACCTGCGAAACGAGCAAGCAACGGTCGACACGATGACCGAGACGATGGCCTGCCGCGGGCCGGACGATCGCGGCACCTGGGTGGACGGGCCGGCCGCGCTCGGCCACCGCAGGCTCGCCATCATCGACCTGCCGGGCGGCCGGCAGCCGATGAGCGCCGAGGCCGCCGGGGGCGGCGCGGTGGCGATGGTCTACTCGGGTGAGGCCTACAACTTCACCGAGCTCCGCAAGGAACTGAGCGCACGCGGCCACCGCTTCACCACCACCTCCGACACCGAAGTGGTGCTGCGCGGCTACCTGGAGTGGGGCGAGGGCGTCGCCGACCGGCTCAACGGCATGTACGCCTTCGCCATCTGGGACAGCCGCGAACAGAAGCTGGTCATGGTCCGCGACCGCATGGGGATCAAGCCGTTCTACTACTACCCGACCGACGACGGAGTGCTGTTCGGGTCGGAACCCAAGGCGATCCTCGCCAATCCGCTCGTCCCCCGCCAGGTCACCCTGGACGGGCTGCGCGAGCTCTTCGCCTTCGTGAAGACGCCGGGCCACGCGATCTGGGACGGCATGCGCGAGGTCGAGCCCGGCACCGTGGTCACCGTGGGGCGCAACGGCCTCCGCACCCACGTCTACTGGTCCCTGCGGACCGAGCGGCACACCGACGACAAGGAGACCTCGATCGCGCACGTGCGCGGACTGCTGGAGGACATCGTGCGCCGCCAGCTCGTCTCCGACGTGCCCCGCTGCACCCTGCTCTCGGGGGGCCTGGACTCCTCGGCCATGACCGCGCTCGCGGCACGCCGGCTCGCCGGCCAGGGCGAGACCGTGCGCAGCTTCGCGGTCGACTTCGTCGGCCGGACCGAGAACTTCGTCCCCGACGCCCTGCGCGGCACCCCCGACACCCCCTACGTCCACGACGTCGCCGCCCTCTGCGGGACCGAGCACCAGGACATCGTCCTCGACTCCGACCAGCTCGCCGACCCCGAGGTGCGGGCCAGGGTGATCCGCGCCCGGGACATCCCCGCCGGGCTCGGCGACATGGACGCCTCCCTGTACCTGCTGTTCAAGGCCATCAGGCAGCACTCCACCGTCGCCCTGTCGGGCGAGTCGGCGGACGAGGTCTTCGGCGGCTACCAGCAGTTCTTCGACGAGGAAGCCCGCAGGGCCGACACCTTCCCCTGGCTGGTGCGGTACGCCCAGCAGTTCGGTGACGACGGCAGCATCCTCACCGACCAGGTCGCCAAGTCCCTGGACCTGGAGGGCTACATCCACGACAGCTACCGCCGGGCGGTCTCCGGCGTCCAGCGCCTGGACGGCGAGAGCGACTTCGAGTACCGGATGCGCGTCATCTGCCACCTCCACCTCACCCGCTTCGTGCGCATCCTCCTCGACCGCAAGGACCGCGCGAGCATGGCGGTGGGCCTGGAGGTCAGGGTGCCGTACTGCGACCACCGCCTGGTCGAGTACGTCTACAACGCCCCGTGGGCGCTGAAGTCCTTCGACGGCCGGGAGAAGAGCCTGCTGCGCGAGGCCACCGCGGACCTGCTGCCCCGCTCTGTCTACGACCGGGTCAAGAGCCCCTACCCCTCCACCCAGGACCCCGCGTACGCCGGCGCGCTCCAGGAGAACGCGAAGGACCTGCTGGCCCAGCCCTCCCACCCGGTGTTCGACCTGGTCAGCCGCACATGGCTGGAGGACGCGGTGAGGACGGACACCTCCGGGAGCAGCTTCGCCTCCCGGCACGGCCTGGAACGCGCCCTCGACCTCGCGCTGTGGATGGACCTGTACTCGCCCACGATCGGGATTCCCTGACCCGAGGACGACGATGAGAGGGGCAGGACGATGGCGGCGGTCAACGAGGACGAGGCACTGCACTTCGTGGTGTCCCTCCACCGCCTGCTGCGGATCCTGCGCAGGGCCCGCCCCGAGCCGCGTCTGCAACCGACCCCGCTCATCGTGCTGGCCCTGCTGCACCAGCACGGTCCCGCGCGCATCGGCGTCCTCGCCTGCCGCGCCGCCTGCACCCAGCCGACGGTCACCGCCGCGGTGGCCCAACTGGAGGCGTCGGGGCTGGTCCGCCGGGAACCCGACCCCGCCGACGGCCGCGCCATCCGCGTCGTCCTCACCGACCCGGGCGCGCAGGCGCTGTCCAGGGTCGCCCACAGCGAGGCCGAGGCGCTCGCCGGCCGCCTCGGTGCCCTGCCGCCCGAGGACGTGCGGAAGGTCCTGGAGGTCGGCCACCTGCTGCGCCGGCTCACGGACGCCGACTGACAACCGCACGGGCATCGTCCGGCCGCGTGATCCCGGCCCTGGAGGGGGCCTGGAGTGCGCTCCGGGCGGGGAGTCCTCCAAGGACGCGCGGCCACGGCGGAGCAGGCCGCGCCGGCCACCACGACGCGATGGGGAGGGCCCGTGACCGGTCCTGACGGACGCCGGCGCGCCGACGCGCTCAGGAACCGGGAGCACATCCTCCAGGTGGCCCACGAAGCCTTCGCCGAGTCGGGCGGCACGTCGCTCAACGTCATCGCCAAGCGGGCCGGCGTCGGCGCGGGCACCATGTACCGGCACTTCCCGACCCGCGAGGACCTGATCCTGGCCGTGTACCGGCACGATGTCCAGCGGCTGGTCGACTCGGTGGAGGACGTCCTGGCCGCGCACACCCCGCTCGACGCCTTCCGGACGTGGTTCGAGACGCTCGCCGACTACGTCCGCGTCAAGCACGGACTCGGCAAGGCACTGCACACCGCGGCGGCGCACGACGCCGCCAACGAGACGTACGCCCCGGTCGTGCGGGCGGTGGGGGCACTGCTGCGCGCCTGCGAGGAGGACGGCGGCGTCCGCCCCGGGCTCGACCCCGAGGACGTCCTCCTCCTGATGGGATTCCTATGGCGCGTCGGCGGCGACAGCCGGGGACGGGAACGCGGACGCCGCGTCATCGAGCTCGTCGTCGACGGACTGCGCCCCTCCACCTGACGCACGGGCCGGTCGGCCCCGCCCGGAGGCCGCCGCCCTGAAGGTCCCGCCGTCCGGTGCTTGACTGGAGACATCGGGATCCGCGGCCGGGCCGGTCGGAGCGTGCCCGCGCCGAGTACGCGTCCCGGCCGTCGGGTGCGGGAACGACGGAACGACGTCGCGGAGGCCGCCGATGGCGGCCCGCGGAGCGACGGAGGGCCCCGTCACACGACCGGAGGACAAAGCACCATGGCTGTCTACTTCGTGACCGGCTCCTCCCGGGGATTCGGCGCCGAGATCGTTCGCGAAGCCCTCGCCCGGGGGCACCAGGTCGTCGCTTCCGCTCGCAGGGCCGAGAGCGTTCGCGACCGCTTCCTCTATGCCGGCGACGCCCTGCTCGCCGTCGCCCTGGACGTCACCGACGAGGACCAGGTGCGCGCCGCCGTCATGACGGCGACCGAGCGGTTCGGGCGCATCGACGTCCTGGTCAACAACGCCGGCCACGGGCTGCTGAGCGCCGTCGAGGAGGCGGACGCCGCGTCCGTGCGCGCGGTCTACGAGACCAATGTCTTCGGCGTGCTCAACATGCTGCGGGGCGTGCTCCCGGTGATGCGCGCCCAGCGCGGCGGGCGCATCGTCAACATGAGTTCCGTCGGCGGCTTCCGCAGCGCGGAGGGCTGGGGCATCTACGCCTCGACCAAGTTCGCCCTCGAGGGGATCTCCGAGGCCCTCGCGGTCGAGGCACGGCCCCTGGGCATCCACGTCACGATCGTCGAACCCGGCTATTTCCGCACCGACTTCCTCGACGGGACCAGTCTGACCACCGGCACGCGGGTCATCGAGGACTACGCCGAGACCTCCGGCCGCATGCGGAACGTCGCCCAGCAGGTCAACCACGCCCAGCCCGGCGACCCGGCCAGGGCGGCCTCCGCGATCCTCGACATCACCGAGGCGGAACACCCGCCCCTGCGCATCCCCCTCGGCACGGACTCGGTGGCCGCGATGGAGGACAAGCTCGACTTCGTGGCCGCCGAACTCGCCACCTGGCGCGAACTGGCCGTCTCGACGGACTACGTCGCGCGCGGCTGACTACCGGCCGGCGGCCAGGGCCCGCCGCAGACGGCCGCGGGCATCCTCGACGGCCTCCCGACTCGGGACGACACCCGCGTCCGGCATCGCCAATTGCAGTACCGGCCCGTACGCGTTGCACCGGGTGAGGTCTTCTCTCAGGACGGGCTGCACCACGAAGCGAACGTGACCGGGCACGGCGTTCATGTGCGACTCGACGCCGGGGCCGGCGATGTCCATCACGATGCGGATCGGGGCACGGGGGCTCGCACAGTCGCCGCCGACCATCTAGGCGATCTTCGGCATCGACAACGTCACGCACCCGGAGAGCACGCCCAGACGCCCCGCAGACAGGCGTGACCAGCTACGAGCGTCCCGCGATGCTGGCCCTCGCCGGGGACGTGGCCGGTCGGCGGATCCTCGACGCCGGCGGCGGCTCCGGGCCCCTGTTCGCGGCGCTGCGTGACCGTGGCGCCCTCGTGAGCGGCTTCGATGCGAGTGTCGGGATGCTGGAGCTGGCCCGGCGTCGGCTCGATGAGGGTGCGGACCTGCAGTGGCCGCCCAGGGTTGTGCGGACTCTTGAAGATCGCGCGGTGGCCGCGGGCCACAGCGTGGATCCGGCTCGCCCGGCCGGCGTTGTTCGACCAGGCCATGGCCCGGATCGCGTGCAGAGGCGCGGCCCCTCATCGGGAAGCCGGTCTCGTCCACGATCAGGACACCCCTCCAACCGACAACCGACAACCGACAACGCCCGCCGAGGCGATGCTCACCCTTGCCGGAGGAACTCGTGCGCCATGGCGATCATGGCACGTGCCGCAGCACCGGGCGTGCGCTCGGACGGGGCGGCCAGGGAGAACTGCCATTCCAGGTCGGCGTCGTCGACGGTCAGCGTGGCGACGTCCTGTCCCCGGCCGAGGGCGACCCGTGGCAGCAGCGCCACACCCAGGCCGTTTCGCACGTAGGCCACGCCGGTGGTGAGGTCGGTGATCTCGATGGCGACGCGATGGGGGACGGAGGCGGCGGCGAAGGCCCGGTCCGCGACGGTCCGGTTGCTGTAGCCCGCGGGGAAGTCGACGAAGTCCAGGCCGGCCAGTTCGGTGATCGACACGGCGCGGCGTTTCGCGAGCGGATGGGCGGCCGGCACGACGAGGTCGAGCACCGAGGTGGCGAGGGCGGTCAGCGTGATGCCTGACGGGCGCGGTCCGGGCCCCGAAACGAAGGCGAGGTCGAGCCGCCGTTCGAGGAGGGCTTCGACCAGGCCCTGGGAGCCGGAGGGGGCGGCGCTGGTCTGCAGGAACACGCCGGGATGACGCCGGTGGAATTCGCCGAGGAACACGGGAAGGTCGATGAGCCCCACCGTGGTTGTCGCGCCCAGTCGCAGTGTGCCGCGCAGTCCGCCGCGGACCTCGCCCACCGCGTCCGCGGCCTCCCGGGCGGCGTCGAGAGCGGCATGGGCGCGCGGTAGCAGGGCGGCACCGGCATCGGTGAGCAGCACGCGTTTGGGGGTGCGTTCCAGCAGCGGCGTGCGGAGTTCTCGCTCGAGGTTCTTGATGGTGGTGGAGACCGCGGACTGGACGACGTGCAGCCGAGCGGCGGCACGGGTGAAGTTCGCTTCCTCGGCGACGGCGACGAAGTACTCGAGTTGGCGCAGTTCCACCCTCCGAGTATCCCTCAGCGAGCCCCGAGGTATCTCTCGGCGAGATGGCGGCAGTCTCTGACTTTCGTTGGACCGCGCCTGCTGCGTTCGGCGATTCTGTTGGAAGTTCAACCGATACAGGAGGCCGAAAGATGACCTACAAGACGCCACCGACATATCTGGGCAGCGGCGACCCGGCGCGGCAGCGCACGGACTACTACCCCCCTTGGCTGGACAATCTTGCCGACGATGTGACGCTGGAGGCCGGGGTCTTCAAGGGGACCGTCCACGGGGCGAAGGACGTCTTTGCGATTCTGTCCTACGCGCGCACTCTGTACGATTTCCAGGACTTCATCTATATCGGCAAGTACGGGGAGAACGGCTTCGTCGAGGACTACGCTGCAACGGTAGACGGTAAGCCGATCGCAAACATCGCCGTTGTCTACTTCAACGAAGAGGGGAAGACGCAGCATCTTGTGATGAACCACCGTCCGCTGCAGATGCTCAACTACTTCTCACGGAAGCTGGGTGAACACTTCGCCGGCACGGAGTACGCAAAGTACGTCGCTGACGCGTCGGACGGCGACCGCGACTGAACGGATTCCCGCCCATTTCTGCTGTGATGGGGAGGACACGTCACTTGATCGACGGCCTCGACCCGGCGGCCTCCTGGGCCCCGAACCGGCGCGGCTGGCATTCGCGCCACGCGGAATTATCCGCCGCCGGGAATCCTTCCGGGGCCGGGCAGAGCGATCCCGAAAAGACAGATCGATAATCCCAACTTGGAGTAGTGCGCTGCGGCGAGCGGCCTCGCGGACCTCAGTGGGCCGCGCGAACCCAGCACCAGCATCGTTTTGCCGAGAACGCCCGACGAGTTCGTCGGGCGCTGAGAGACGAAAGGTCACTCATGCCTCAATCAATGCGCGCGCTCGTAGCCGGAAAGGTCGGCGAGCCTACCGATGTCCTGCGGCTGGAATCCCGGCCTGTTCCCACGCCGGAAGCCGGGCAGGCGTTGATCCGTGTGAAGGCGACACCGATTCACGCCAGCGATCTGCACGTACTGCGTGGCCGCTACGGTTTCTCCCCCGAGTTTCCCACTGTCGGTGGTCACATGGAATGCGTGGGCCGTATCGAGGCCCTGGGCCCGGATACCAGCGGGCTGAAGATCGGCGAGCGCGTGGTGCACGTCGCGATCCCGGCGGTACCCGGGCCGCAGGTGGCCGGCACCTGGCAGGAATACCTTGTCGCCGATACGCGAAGGCTCCTGCCCGTCCCCGATCATCTGAGCGATTCCGAGGCCTGTCAACTCGCCGTCAACCCGTTGACCGCGCTGCTCCTCGTGACTCACGAACTCGACGTACAGCCGGGTGAATGGTTGCTGCAGACGGCCGCGGGCTCCACCGTCGGCCGGCTCGTCATTCAGCTGGCCGGGCATCTGGGTATTCGCACGATCAATGTCGTGCGGCGGCGCGATGCCGTCGAGGAGATCAGGGCGCTCGGTGGCGACGAGGTCATTTGCACCGAGGACGAGGACCTGTCGCAGCGTGTGGCTGAGATCGCGGGACCGGCCGGCGTGCGCAAGGCCATCGACTGCGTCGCGGGCGACGTGGGTGCCCAGGTATCCCGGGCATTGGCTCCGGGAGGAGAGGTCGTGGTCTACGGCGCGCTCTCCACCCATCGGCAGACGGACCCGGCAGCGCTGACGATCCCGCTGCAGGCACGCTCGGTCATCTACGAGACCAAAGCAGTCCGTGGCTTCTGGCTGAACCGCTGGTTCGGCACGGCCTCACCAGAGGATGCGCTGCGCGCACTGTCCCAGGTTCGCGGTCTCGTCACTGATGGAGTGCTGAGCATCCCCCGGGGTCGGCCGTTCCCGCTCGAACGCTTCGCCGAGGCCATCGCGCTCGCCGAAACACCCGCACGTGGAGCCAAGCCATTCTTCGTCTTCGAAGACGTCCGGGACAACGACGACAGGTAGGACGCGGCCCTTGCCGGTGCCGGCGGCGGTGCGGCTGCGGCGGGACAAGGCAGGCAACGCCCGCAGCGCCGCGATGCTCGGTCAGCCGGACAGGGGCACCCGGCCGGCGTCCGCGATCAGGTTCGGCTCGTCGTACGCGATATTTCGTTTGCCTCGTGGGGGCCGCTCCCGGCAGGGAGCCGTCCCCTTGCCGGAAAGGCTGGAAGATGGCTGACAGGGTCGTGTGGGGGGGCGGAGGACGTTCGCACGGTGCCATCTTGTGGTGAACCACCGTCCGCTGTCGTCGGTCCCTCTTCTCCCGTCCGCTGGGCGAGCACTTCGCCGGGACGCGGTACGCCCAGTACTTCGCTGCCCCGCCGGGCGATGCAGACCGCGGCTGACGAGGAGCTTTCATGCCCACGACATGACGGGGCGTGATGGTCACCGGCGTCCCGAGTTGCGCGGGCACGTCGTCCTCGCGGACGGTGAGACTCCGGGTGGTCGCAAGGCGGCGTGGACGGTGAGGCCGGATGCGATGCCCCGGACAGCGACGAGTCCCGCACGACCGAGGAGGTTCACCATGGAGATCTCCGCTTTGGCAGCGCTCCTGCGTGAGACCGAGGAGCACCACGGCTCCTACGAGGCGACCGCCCCCCAGCACCACTGGTCGGACTGGTATGCCGCGTACATGGTCGCCCGTGAGCAGGGTCGCACTCCCGACGAGGCTGCCGCCGACGCCGCGGCCCACATGGAGACCCTGAGGCGATGACGAACGTCCGCGATGTCGTCGTGGCGCCCCCGGCGCTCAGGGCGTGAGCGCGGCGGCCCGGTCGTGGAACCACTGCCCGAGGCACAGTCCGGAGATCGCCCGGTCCGCGATGACCCAGGTGGGTGTGCCGGTGACGCCGTAGAGCGCGGGTGAGGGCCTCCGACCGGGTCAACGCGTGGCTCGGCGCCGCGGAGTCCCCCGCGGCGCGTAGCCGTCCGCATCGCCGCCGGCCTCCGGACGGTTCGCGGCGAGCCGCTCGAACGCCGCCGGCGCGGAGTGCGAACAGGTGATGCGGTCCGTCCAGCGCAGCGGGAGGCCCGCGGCCGCGGCCCCGGCGCCGGGGAGCTGAGGAGCGGGGTTCCGGCGGGGAACCCGGGCGGGAGCGCCGGAACGCGGGCCGTGTTCAGGCCGCGGCGCGCAGGAGTGCCCAGACAACGTTGCCACCGGTGCGGATGGAGCGGGCCACGCCCCATCTGTGGGCGATCTGCCGGACGAGGAGCAGGCCGCGGCCGCTCTCGTCCTCCGGGCTCGGGGTGCACGGGGGCAGACTGCGGTTCCGGTGGTCGCGGTCGTGCACCTCGAGGCGGAGGAAGCCGTCCACGGAGAGTTCGACGCCGCACAGGATCCGCGTGCTGAGGGTGTGGAGAACGGCGTTGGTGGCGAGTTCGGACAGGATCAGGACCGCGTCCGCGCGGGCCTCACCGGGCACGCGCCACGAGGCGAGCCGCTCGCCCATCGTGTGCCGGACGAGCCTGACGCCGGCCCGTTCCGCGGGGAGCTCCAGCCAGTGCGCTCTGTCCGCGGGCGGGGGCGCGGCGCCCAGGAGGTGGGGGGAGGGAGTCGTGTGGGGGGACACGGTGGTCGCCTTCCATCGGGGGACGTGCGCCGTGACAGGATCCGGCGGATCTGTGGCCCGAGCATCCAGGCTCGGTCAACTCCGCCTGTAAAGAAGGGAGTTGACCGTCGCGTCGGCGCTCGGCGGGATCGCTGACAGGGTAACTATGCTCGCGGGCCCGTTCAGGCTGCAAGCGCCTCTCTGATAATTTCAGGAAGGCGATATCCGGCTGGCTTCTTCATCAAGTCGCTGTCAGACTCGTCATGATGACTGTTCATCAGGAGGTAGGGCAGTGAGCGAGGCTCGTTCGGGCACCGGCACCAGTGCGCCCACCGTTCTTCGCATGATCCTGGGCAAACGGCTGCAGGAGTTGCGACGGGGCGCGGGAGTGTCGCTGGAGGACGCCGCGAAGGCCCTGCGCGTGACGTCCCTGACCATCCGCCGGCTGGAGAAGGCTGAGGTCGGCCTCAAGATCCTCTACGTCGAGAAACTGCTGGAGACCTACGGGGTCGAGCGGCCGGAGATCGACGAGTTCATCGCCATGGCCGAGCGGGCCAACGAGCCCGGCTGGTGGCACGCGTACCGAGACGTGCTGCCGGGCTGGTTCACCGCGTACGTGAGCCTGGAGAGCGGCGCCAAGACCCTGCGTACCTACGAACCCCACTACGTCACCGGGCTGTTGCAGACGCACGGTTACGCGCGCGCCGTCCTGCGCGCGGGCTTCCCGAACGACGTCGAGGAGGACCTCGAGCGGCGGGTCGCTCTGCGACTGCGCCGCCAGGTCCTGCTGGAGGGGCCGGACGCCCCCACGCTGTGGGTGGTGATGGAGGAGGCCGTGCTGCACCGGGCGGTCGGCGGTCCCGAAGTGATGCGGGAGCAGATCGACCGGCTCCTGGAGGTCTCGGAACTGGAGCACGTCAGCCTCGACATCGTGCCGTTCTCGGCCGGTGCCCATGTCGGGGCGTGCGCCCCCTTCACCTACTTCCGCTTCGAGGAGCCGGAGCTGCCGGACGTCGTCTACAGCGAGATCCTCTCCGCGTCCATGTACCTCGACCAGCGCTCCGACGTCGCGGCCCATCTCGAGGCGCACAACCGGATGTCCCTGCTCACCTCGTCCGCGGACAGCAGGGGGCTCCTGAATCGCATGCGCAAGGAGTACTCATGACCATGACCGACGACCGTGTCTACAACGGGATGCCCGCGTCGAACCTCGGCGAGCAGGGCTGGGAGCGTCCGTGGAGCGGCCCCAACGGCGGCCAGTGCGTGGAGACCAAGCAACTCGCCGACGGCCGTGTGGCCGTCCGGCAGTCGACCGACCCCACCGGTCCCGCGCTGATCTACACACCGGAGGAGATCACCGCGTTCATCGCGGGGGTGAAGAAGGGCCTCGCCGATCATCTGGCGGCCGGCTGAACCAGGCAACGGGCGAGAGGGATTCGAGCCGGCCCGGCCCGAGCCGCGACCTGCCCGGCACCACCAGGCACAACCACGAAGGGGACAGGATGACCAACTCCCACGCCGCGCGGGACATCGACACCAGCAGGCCGCACTCCGCCCGCATGTACGACTACTACCTCGGGGGCAAGGACCACTTCGAGATCGACAAGCAGGCGGCCGAGACCGTCGCATCGGTCTGCCCGGGCATCTTCACCTGTGCGCGGGAGAACCGGGCCTTCATGCACCGGGCCACCCGCGTCCTGGCCCAGGAGCACGGCATCCGGCAGTGGCTCGACATCGGCACCGGCATCCCCACCGAGCCCAACCTCCACCAGGTGGCCCAGGCCGTCGTCCCCGAGGCCAGGGTCGTCTACGCCGACAACGACCCGCTCGTCCTGAAGTACGCCGAGCGCCTGATGCGCAGCACGCCGCAGGGCCGCACCACGTACATCGAGGCGGACATCAACGACCCCGAGTCGCTGCTGAACGCCCCCGAGCTGGCCGAGGTCCTGGACCTCGACCGGCCCGTGGCCCTGTCCATGAACGCGCTCATGCACTTCGTCACCGACGCACAGGACCCCTACGGCATCGTGGCCCGCCTGCTGGACGCCCTTCCGTCCGGCAGCGCGCTGGCACTGAGCCACTGCACGCCCGACTTCGACCCGCCCACCTGGGAGAAGGTCACCGAGATCTACACCGGGGCAGGGACACCGGTTCAGTTCCGCTCCCAGAAGGACGTCGCCCGGTTCTTCGACGGACTCGACCTCCTCGACCCCGGCGTCACGGTCGGCCACCGCTGGCGGCCCAGTGCCGACAGCGTCGCCACGGTGCCGCAGCCCACGGACGCCCAGGTCAGCCTCTGGACCGGAGTGGGGATCAAGCCCTAGAAGACTCATCAAGATCTTGGACTCTGGCCCCGCCGCGTGAGCGGTGGGGCCAGACTCCTTCTTGTGGTGATGGGGGAATGGGCCGGGGAGACGGCCGGGCTGGATGTGTGCGGGAGACCTGCCGGGGGTTGATTCCGGCTTGCGGGGCGGGGAACGCCGTTGCTGCACTTCATGGGAAGACCTCCTGGCACGACCTTCCGTCACTGCCGCGCTTCTTCCCGTTCAAGTGGGATGAGCACGTCGCCGGCGCCCTGCGCGGCCACGCCGGCTTCCCAACGCGGAGCGCCGGCGTGGGGTCGGGAGCAGCGGTCCGGCGTAGGCGAGGTCGAGCTGACGCATGCCCCACCGCGCCCGGCGTACCGCGTCGTGTCACGAATTTACGTGACATGACCCGCGGTGCTGGAACCGGCTCAATGGAGGGACCCCGCCAGGCGGACCGGCCGCCTGGGAGCCGGAAGGGAGACGAACCATGAACGCCTTGCCCCGCCCGCGGAAGACGATTCTCGCAGCCGTCTCGGCCGTTTCCGCCGTCGCGGCGCTGCTCGGCGCCGGATCGGCCTTCGCCGCGTCCGCCGCCGCGTCCCCGTCCCTCGACGATCCCTCGGGAGCGTTTGTCCAGCAGAACCACTCTTGGACGCATATGTGGAACGTCGGCGGTTCCCAGGACCCCTTCCAGCCGTACTACATCACCACCTTCGGCTCGGGACGGTGACCCGTGACGACGGCCCCCGTACCGCCCGGCCCCGGGGGCCCCGCGGGTCCGGCAGCAGGCTCGCGTTCGCGCGGGACCGGCTTGGCTTCCTGCTCCACCAGCGGCAGTACGGGGACCTGGTCCGGTTGGACGACGATCTCTACCTGATCAACTCCCCGGCCCTGGTAGAGGAGGTGCTCAAGCACACCAACACCACCTACACCATCACAGAAGACCTCCTGGGACAGGAGATCGACGGCAGTCACGAGTCGGAGGACCTGGCCCGGTGGATGCGCGCCCGCCGCGTCGCGGGACACGGGCTGAACCGCGGCGGTCTGCGCTCCGCCGGAGACCGGCTGGCCGCGACGGCGGCCGCGCACGCGGCGACCTGGCGGTCGCGCGGCAGGATCGAGGCGATTCCGGCGCTGGAGGAGCTCAGCGCGCACCTCGTCGCCGAGTTCTGCCTCGGACCGGAGACTGGCCGCGTTCCCGCCCTGGTGTCCCGGCTGCAGGAGGCCCGCCTGCCCGGCTGCCGGCTGCCGTCCCGCAAACGCCGCCTGCAGCGTGCCGGCCGTGACCTGGCCCGCGAGGTGTCCCGGCTCGTCGGCCGGCGCGAAGCCTGGCGGGAAGACAGCCGTGGAACGGTGGCCGACCTCCTCGTCGCGGCCCGTGACGAAGGCGCGATCACGCACGAGGGCGTGCTCGGCATCCTCGTCGCCAATCTCTTCGCCGCCCATGAGACCACCGCTGCCGCGCTGGCCTGGCTCTTCCTCCTCCTCGACCGGTTTCCGGACGTGCGCCGACGCGTGGTGGACGAGGCCAGCCGGGAAACGGCGGGACGGCTCCCGACCGCCGCCGACCTGCCCAGGCTGATCGTCACCGAGGCCGTCGTGAAGGAGACGCTCCGGCTCTATCCCCCGCTCTGGCTGTTGAGGAGGACGGTCAGCCGGCCCACCGAACTGGCGGGCTACCCGCTGCGGTCCGGTCAGCGGGTCGCGATCAGTCCCTTCGTGCTCCACCGGGACCCGCGCCACTACGGCCAGCCGGCCGCGTTCCTGCCCGATCGCTGGATCGACCGTTCCCCGGCCGACCGACCGCCCAAGTACGCCTTCATGCCTTTCGGCGGCGGACCCCGGACCTGCCTGGGCGCTCACTTCGGTACGGTCGCGATGGCCGTCGTCACGGCGACCGTCGCCGGGCGTCACCGGTTCAGCCGGGCCGCGGGCACCACACCCTGCTTCGACACCCGTTCCGTCCTGCAGCCCCGGGGCCTGTTCCTGAACGTCGGCCCGGCTGAGGCGCCCGATCCGGCGCATGCGACGCAGATGCCGTAGACGGCCGCGCCCACGACGAGCAGGGCGCCTCCTGCGGCGAAGGAGGGCCGGGGAAGGGCGAAGGCGGAGATGACGCAGCCCAGGAGGCTGAGGCGGGCAGGGCACTGCCGGGTCGCGGTCCTCGGGCGTGGGGGAGAGTCCGTCGCCGCCGTTGCCGATCCTTCGGTGTGGCTACCCGGTAACGGTGCGGCGTCCCACGCTGATGTGGGTGAAGCCCTGTCCTGCCAGGGTGGCTGAGTCCAGCACGTCCGGCCCATCAAGTGATCGGACTTGAAACAGTCCCTGGCCCGGCCGGCCCGGAATCGCCGCGCGCCCGTGTGGTCGCGACGGAGGCCGGGTCCGCCGACCGAGGGGTCGGCGGACCCGGCCTCCCGCCGGATCAGTAGTGGAACCGCTCCAGGCCGTTGGCCCAGGGGTTCACCAGGTAGGCCGTGCGGGTCTCGGGATCGAGGAACAGACCGCGGCGGCTGGTGAAGTCGAAGTTGGACGTGGAGAGGGTGGAGTTCACGAGGTTGGCGACGGGATGCCGCGCCAGGACCTTGCCGGAGTCCGGGTCCAGGACGGTGATCTCACTGAGGGCGTTGTTGTCGCCCGTGGTCGCCTCCTCGTACAGGTCGGCGACGAGGGCGAGATGGTGCTTCGTGTCGAGGGCCGGCCACATGACCCCCCGGGCGCCCAGGTCACTTGCCCCGCCGGTGGCGAGGGTCTTCTGGTCCGCCGAACGCCATGTGCTGGTCGGGAACTCGCCGCTGGTGTAGCTCGGGGTGGCCGGCCCCGCGGCGACGTACAGCCGGTCGCCCTTGCCGTCGGGCAGCAGCCCGGCGGTGCAGGCCGGCATGGTGGTCAGCGGGGACACCACCCGGGTGCCGGGATCGACGGCCACGGCCCAGTAGGGGACGCGCCCGGACAGGCAGGGCCCCATGGTGCCGGTGGTGGCCGCGAAGAACGTGCCCGTCGAGGCGTCGACGGAGACGTTGCTGAAGCTCCGCCCCGGGTTGTCCTTGTTGACCGGGAGCGGTGCGGAGACCCGGCCGGTGGCCATGTCGACGGTCCACATGCTCGCCACGCCCGACACGCCGTCGAAGGTCATCACGGCCGCCCGGTGCCGGACCGTGTCGACGGCTCCGCCCTGGAAGTAGACGGACGTCGAGCCGTCGCCCGGGTCCAGCGTGCTCAGCCGCACCCGTTCGCCCGTGGCGGTGTCGCGCAGGTCGACCTCGGGGAGCGCGCCGCCGTCGAAGGGCCGGTGGGCGATGAGGGTGTGGCCCGTGACGGGGTCGGCCCCGAGTACTTCCTGCATCATCGAGGTGCCGGTCTCCTGCGAGACCGTCGGGCCCAGGCGTCCCTTGCCCAGGGAGTACGCGGTGGTGGCCGAGCCCTGCAGACGGATCCAGCCGTCGTCGCCCTGCGCGAAGTCGTCGGTGGCCAGCAGTGCCGTTCCCTGGCTGACCTCGAAGTTCTCCAGTGTCCCGGAGACCGTGTCACCGTCGAGGTACTGCACGAACGACGTGGGTGACGCCTGGCCGACGGGCTTGCCCGCCCGAGTGGCGAAGACCCGGACCGGATACTGCAGTCCGGTGGGCAGGCCGAGGGCCTTGAGGTCGAGCACGGCCTTGCCCTTCACCGATGGCAGGGGCCGGAAGAGGGTGGAGGCGTGGTCGACCCCGTTGTCGTCACGGCCGCTGCCGTTCTGGTTGGTGGCGGTGTTGAGCGCCCCGTACAGGGTCGGCGCGGGGGTGAGGAACTCGACGGCCGCTCCGTCGGCGTGCTTCACCGGCGTGGCGTCCCAGGAGACCGTCAACTTGGGTTCGGCCAGGGTCAGTTCCATGGAGTGCGCCTTGGCGCTGCTCCCGTTGCCCAGGAGCGGTGCCTGCGGTCGCCGGTCCGCGCCGGGCCCGATCCGCAGCGCGCGGAAGTCCCCGAAGACCTGGCCGTCGTAGAGCGTGACACCGATGCCGTAGAGTCCGGCCCCGCCGGGCCGGAACGCGGAGGCGGGGATGGTCACCGTGCCCTTGGTGCCGGTGAGCGGGGTGCGCCACTGGGCACGCCACTTGTCGCTGGTGGTGAAGGGCGTCCAGTGCCCGACCGAGGACAGCACCAGTTCCGGGTTGGTCCTGTCGCGCAGGCCGGTGAGGTCGTAGTGCACGGTGACGGGCTCGCCCAGCGGCGACGAGCCGGGCGCGGTCGGGGCCTGCGGCTGTACGTAGGTGCCGTCGGCCGCGCCGAAGGTGAGCCGGCTGCCGGCGGAGGCGACCGTCCTGCCCCTGTCGAGCGCCTCGAACGTCACCTGCACGGCGCGCGGTTCGCCGGAGGCGAGGGGCAGGCCGGCGGCGGCCAGCAGCTCGCGGGGCAGGACGCGCAGGCTGGGGCCCGCGGACGGGATCGTGCCGTGGTCGCCGACGCGCAGACGGTACGTCAGCTTCCCGTGCCGGCCGGTGAGGTCGAGTCCGAAGGTGATGGGCGCGATCGAGTTCTGCCCGGACGGGTTGCCCCAGGCGTCGGCCGGGCCCGCCAGGTCGATGGCGGACGGGTCGGTGGCCTCGACGAAGGAGGTGGTCGGGGTGACCGACAGCAGCTGACGCTCGGCGACCGACAGACGCACCGCGGCGGGCGCGATGTGGTGCCGCTCGGCGAGCACCCTCTCCACGGCCGCGGTCACGTCCAGCTGGGGGCCCATGCGCAGTTCCCGGTCGGCCTGCGGGGGCTGGGCGATCGGGCGGCCGGTGGCGACCAGGAGGTCCCGGACCTGACGCGGGGTGAGCTTCTGCCCGGTCGCATCGGCTGCCGCGAGCACATTGGCCGCGGCGGCGGCGATCATCGGGGCGGAGGCCGAGGTGCCGCCGTTGAGCACCACGCCCGTGCCGTCCGGCGTATGGATCAGCGAGGGCAGGTTGTCGCCCGGTGCGGCCAGGTCGATCCGGGTCCCGAAGCCCGAGGAGTATCCGGCGGACCCGTTGTAGCGGGTCGTCGGGTAGACGGCGGTGCGCACGTCGTCCGAGCTCAGGGTGTCGTCGACGGTGGTGCCGCCCGCGGCGATCACCCCGGTGTCACGGACCAGGGTGGGAGTGGTGGTGGGCGCGACGTCGTCGATCGAGGTCTGTGCGCGGGTGCTCGACGTCCGGTCGGTGGGAGTGCTGCCGCCGTCCGGGCCCACCGACACCGGAAGTCCCAGGCGGGTCCCGTCGTTGGAGGACACGACCACGACGATCCCGGAGTCGACGATGGAGCGGAGTGTGTCCCTGATCGCCGGGTCGTCCTCCAGCCATCGCGAGGGGAAGCCGATCGAGCCGTCGGTGCCGAAGCCGAGACTGGCGGTGATGACGTCCGGGCGGGGCTTCTGGGCGGCCGCGGCCCGGAGTGCGGTCGCGATGCCCTCGGCCGAGGGCTCCTCGGGGACGACGAGCCGGTACTGCGCGCCGGGCGCGATGCCCAGCAGGTCCGTGGCGCCGCTTCCGGTGGCCTCCGGACGCTGCCGGTCGTGGGGCAGCGGGGCCATCATCGAGAAGTCGAGCAGCACTTCGGCCAGGTTGGGGTCCTGGCCCTCGATGGCGCCGGCCGGGTCGAGGCGGCCCTTGTTGTCGCTGGTGTAGGTCGGTATGAGCGGCAGCGAGGGGTAGTCCAGGTAGCGGCGGCCGTCCCGGACCACGGTGGTGGGCCCGTAGGCGCGCACGTAGTCGTCGCCCGCGTCGGCCATGCCCTGGTCGGTGAGGTCGCCCAGCGACACGTTCGTGATGACCTGGCCCTCGCCGGGCAGCTTGTGGAGGTACTTCGCGGTGTCCTGGAAGGCGCCGACCGCGTTGACACCGCCCGCGTTCAGGTACGACTGGAACGACGTCGTCAGACCCTGGTTGCCGGGCAGATCGGCGGCGGCGGAGGGGGCGGCGGTGCGCGCCCCGCTGCGGGCGCCGAGGCCGTCGACGGCCGCGCGGACCGACTCCGGGAGCGGGACGGCTCCGGAGTTCATGGTCCGGGGCCGGACCGCGGAGTGGGCGCCCCCGGATGCGCCGCCCACGCTGAAGGGGGTCATCGCGGAGGCGTCGGCGCGGCGCTGGAGGATCTCGGCGGAGGGCGTCAGGGGCTCGCCGAACGCGCTGCGGCCCTTGGTCCCGGGGACGGGAAAGGCCCTGGTGGTGCCGTCCTTGCGGGTCAGCGTGCCGGTGCCGTCGTCGGACCAGCGCACCACCGAGCCGTCGGCGAGGGTGAGGGAGTGCGCCGTGGGCGCCGCGGCCCGCGAGGCCGGTGCGTCCGGATCGGCGGCATGGGCGAGGGGAGGTGCGGCGACGGTGAACAGGAGGGCGGCGAGCGCCGTCAACCGCGCTCGTCTGAAGCGAATGGACATGCAACGCCCTTCGAGGATCGGGTGAGGATCGTGTAGAGGGCCAGCGACGTCTTCGGGACTGGCGGACGGAGCTCACCTTGTCGGTGACGCGTCATCCCGGACAAGATCCGGCCGTTGCGGGTTTGCGCAGTTGCCCAGATGCGCGATCGCGGTACACGGGCGTTCGGCCGTCCGCCGTCGTGTGGACGCACGGGCGCCGCGGTCAGCCACCGCTCCCGTCGGGGACCCGGACGAGGTGCACCGCCGTGCTGGCCCAGTCCCCGGGCGGCAGATCGAGGGACAGGCCGTACTCGCCCAGTACGGCCGCGTGGTGCACGGCTCCGGTGAGCGTGTCGCGGTAGCGGGCGCCCGCCGCGAGGCCGCCGAGCCGCACCGGCCCCCGCGGGCTGCCGTGCCGCTGGACCCGCTGCCAGGCCAGCAGCAGCGCCTCGCTCCCGTCGTGGGCGGCGTACTGCACCACGGTGGGCCCGTCGTCCCCGGGGCCGCGGAGCCGGTGCAGCGCGCCGTGCTGGACGAGATGGCGGACCCGCTTGTACTCGGCCACCAGGGCGGCCCCGGCGGCGAGTTCCTCCTCGGACCAGCGGGTGAGGTCCCCGCCGATGCCGAGCAGGCCGGCCATCGCGACGTGGAAGCGGAAGCGCAGCGGCACCGTGCGGTGCGTGAGCTGGTTCGGCACGTCGGTCACCCAGGCGGCCATGGTGCGCGGCGGGTAGATCTGGCCGTAGCCGTGCTGGATCGCCACCCGGTCCGCGGCGTCGGTGTTGTCCGAGGGCCACGCCTGGTCGGTGCGGGAGAGGATGCCGAGGTCGACCCGGCCGCCGCCGCCGCTGCACGACTCGATCCGCAGGTCCGGGTGGTCGGCGCGGAGCCGGTCGATGACTCCGTAGAGGTTGTGCACGTACCGCGTCCACAGACGGTCGGCGCCGTCGTCGCGGCCGGGCCACCCGGCCTCGCTGAAGGCGCGGTTCATGTCCCACTTGAGGAAGTCGACACCGTTCTTGGCGACGAGGCGGGTGAGCCAGTCGTGGGCCCAGTCGGCGACGTCCTGCCGTGCGAAGTTGAGGACCAGCTGGTTGCGCAGCTCGGTCCGGGTCCGCTGCGGGACGTGCAGCACCCAGTCGGGGTGTTCGCGGTAGAGGTCGCTGTCCGGGTTGACCATCTCGGGCTCCACCCACAGACCGAAGCGCATCCCGAGCCGGTGCACCTCGTCGGCCAGGGGGGCGAGCCCGGACGGGAAGCGTTCCGCGGCCGGGGTCCAGTCGCCCAGCCCCGCCCGGTCGTGGCGGCGCGCGCCGAACCACCCGTCGTCGACGACGTACAGCTCCACGCCGAGCGCGGCGGCGCGGGCGGCGAGCGCCATCTGGCCGGGCTCGTCGACGTCGAAGCCCGTGGCCTCCCACGAGTTGTAGAGCACCGGCGCCGTCTCGCCCGGGTACGGCAGGACATGGGCGAGGGCGTGGGCGTGCCAGGCGCGGCTGGCGGCGCCGAACCCCCCGTCGGTGCACAGGCCGGCGAACGCCGGTGTGGTGAACTCCTCGCCGGGGGCGAGCGGCAGGCTCGTACCGTCGTGTCCGGCGCCCCCGGTGAAGCCGGCGCGCCCGTCGGGGGTGCGCTGCGCGGTGATGCGCCAACTGCCGCTCCAGGCCAGGGCGGCGCTCCACACCCGGCCGTGGGTCTCGGTGGCGTCGCCCGCGTCGAGCATCACCCAGGGGTTGGCGTGATGGCTGGTGATGCCGCGGCGGCTGGTCAGTACGGTCTCGCCGTACGGAAGCCGGTCCCGGCGCAGCTGGCTCTCCGCCGACCACTGGCCGGTGACATGGCTGAGCCGGTAGTCCGGCAGGGACGGCAGGGTCCAGGCGGCGGAGTCGGCACGGAGCACGGTGAGGTTCTGGTCGCCCGCGTTGCGCAGCACGGTGCGGCGCTCGATGACGTCGCTGTCGTCGTGGACGCGGTAGACGAGCTCGATCTCCAGCGGGTAGAGGCGGTCGCGGAAGCGCAGTGACAGCTCGCTCATGCCGGACGCGGGTTCCCGGACCTGATGCCCGGCCGGCTCCCACTCGAAGGCCCGGGTCCCGTCGGCGAACCGGACCTGGAGCGAGGGCGGGCCGAAGCGCGCCCCGCCGTCGACGGGGAGTTCCTCGCCCACCGGCGTCCGGCCCTCGAAACTGCTGGCGTCCGGCCCCGGGGGAGTGGCGAGCTCCCCGGCCCCCTCCAGGGTCAGCCGCGGACCCCAGGCGACATGGCAGGGCGCTCCGGTCGCGTCGATGCGCAGGGCGTACGACGTGCGCGGGGTGCACAGCAGCCAGATCCCGGTGTCCGGGGCATGGGAGATCACGGGCATGGGTCCTCACGTTCGAATGGCGCCAGGAGACAGTGGGCAGCCAATCCTCACCTTGGATTGGATGTCAACACCTCATCTACTCCGGTCTTTTCAAGTTGATGGTGACTCATACGGCCCACTTCCGAGGAACCTTGCTTCTTTTATTGACAACAGAAAAGAACCAACCTAGGTTCCCGGCCATGCGCTCGATCCCACCCGGCGAGGCGTTCCCGGCCCACACCCCGGCCGCCTCCCAGATCTTCACCACCGTCCTGTCCCACGGCCCGCTCACCCGCACCGAGATCGCCAAGCGTGCCGGGCTGTCCGCGGCCGCGGTGACCAAGGCGGTGCGGCCGCTCATCGAGGCCGGCTATCTCGTCGAGGACGTGGACGAGGAGGCCCGGCCGTCGCTGGGACGGCCGGCCAACCCCGTGCGCGTGGACGGCGGCCGGGCGCTGTTCATCGGTCTCAAGATCACCGGGGACGAGATCATCGGCGTCCTGACCGACCTGTGCTGCCGGATCCGCACCTCCCGCCATGTGCCCTTGCCCGCCACCGATCCCAAGGCCGTCCTGGAGTCGGCGGCGGCGCTCGTGCACGAACTGCTGGCGGAGGCGGACGGTTTCGGCGTCCCCGTCAGCGGCCTGGGCATCGCGGTCTCCGGTGACGTGGACCGGGCCGGCGGCGTGGTGCGCTACTCGCCGTTCCTCGACTGGCGGGACGTCCCGCTGGCCGAACTGGCCGGGATGACGACGGGGCTGCCGGTCACCGTCGACAACGACGTCCGGGCGCTCACCGTCGCCGAGCAGTGGTTCGGCGCCGGAGTGGGCCTGTCCGACTTCGCCGTGGTGACGGTCGGCGCGGGCATCGGCTGCGGTCTCGTCGTGCACGGGCGGGTGGTCTCGGGCGCGTACGGGGTGGCCGGCGAGATCGGGCACCTGTCCATCGACCCGGCGGGACCGCTGTGCCACTGCGGCAACCGCGGGTGCGTGGAGGCGATCGCCGCCGATCCCGCGATCGTCCGCGCGGTCCGCGAGACGACCGGGATCCCCGTCGCCGACGCCGCGGAGGCGCTGCGCCTGGCCCACCGGGGCGACCCGGGGGCCAGGGAGGTGTACGCACGGGCGGGCGAGGCGATCGGCCGGGCCATCGGCTCGGTGGCCAACCTCTTCGGCCCGGAGCGCGTGATCATCTCGGGCGAGGGCCTGGTGGCCTACGACCTGTTCGCCGACCAGATCTGCGAGGCCTTCGCCGCCTCCGCCTTCGGCACCGCCGGGCAGTGCGACCTGCGGACGCGTCCGCTGCCCTTCGAGGAGTGGGCGCGCGGGGCCGCGGCCACCGCGATCCAGTCCTTCATCAGATCAGACACGTTCTAGGAGTAGCGATGACGCTGCAGAGCCGCACCGTGCCGACCTTCCAGCGGCCCAGCCGCCGTACCGTGGTGAACGGGCTGTTCGGGCTCGGAGCCGCGGCGCTGGCCGCACCCGTCCTCACCGCCTGCGGCGGGGGAGCGGCGGCCGACCCGAAGACGGTGTCCTTCGGATCCAACGGAGCCGACGCCACCCCCAAGTCCGCCTACGCGGCGGTGACGAAGGCCTTCACCAAGGACAGCGGACTGACGGTCAAGACCAACACCGTCGACCACGACAGCTTCCAGAAGAGCATCTCCAGCTACCTGCAGGGCACTCCGGACGACGTGTTCACCTGGTTCGCCGGCTACCGCATGCAGTACTTCGCCAAGAAGGGCCTGGCCACCCCTGTCGACGACGTGTGGGAGAAGATAGGCGGCGGCTTCAGCGAGGCCACCAAGCAGCTCTCCCGCGGCCAGGACGGCAAGTTCTACTTCGTCCCGCTGTACAACTACCCCTGGGGCGTCTTCTACCGCAAAAGCCTCTTCCAGGAGCGCGGTTACAGCGTCCCCCGCACCTGGTCGGAGTTCACCGCCCTCGCCAAGCGGATGAAGAGGGACGGCCTCTCGCCGATCGCCTCCGGCTACGGCGGCGGCGACGCCTGGAGCATCCTGGGCGCCTTCGACTACCTCAACCTGCGGGCCAACGGCTACGAGTTCCACATGTCCCTCATGCGCGGCGAGGTCTCCTGGACCGACAAGCGCGCCGCCACCGCTCTGGACCTGTGGCGTGAGATCAGCCCGTACTACCAGCAGGGCGCGGCCGGCCGCTCGTGGCAGGACGCCGCGCAGTCGCTGCTGGACAAGAAGTCCGGCATGGCCGTCATCGGCCTCTTCCTGGGGCAGCAGGTCTCCGACGAGGCGCTACGCGGCGACATCGACTTCTTCCCCTTCCCCGAGATCGACCCGGCCAACGGCCAGGACGCCGTCGAGGCGCCCACGGACGGCTTCATGCTCAGCCGCCGCCCCAAGAACGAGAAGGGCGCCAAGAAGCTCCTGGAGTTCCTCGGCAGCGCCCAGGCCGAGAACCTCTACATGGGCGTCGACCCCAGCAACGTGGCCGTCCACGCGAAGGCCGACACGGGCTCCTACAACCCGCTCCAGAAGAAGTCCGCCGAGCTCATCGCCTCCGCCAAGCACATCACCCAGTTCGCCGACCGCGACAGCGACCCCGGCTTCATCTCCACGGTCGTGCTGCCCGGCCTCACCCAGTGGCTCGGCCACCCGGACGACGGCTCGGACCTGCTGAAGCGGATCGAGTCCCAGCGCTCGCGCTTCTTCACCGCCTGACCCGGACCGGGAAGGTTCACCGTGCCCTCCGCGTCCCCCTCCGCACCCCCCGTCCCCGCTCCCGGCAACGCTCCCGGCGCCGCACCCGCCGGGGCGCCGCGGCGCCCCCGCCGGCTCGGCCCGGGCGACCGGGTCTTCCTGGCGGCCGTCATCGGCGTGCCGCTGCTGGCCCTCCTCGTCTTCGTCTGGCTGCCCGCCCTGGCCTCCATGGGCCTGTCCTTCACCAGCTGGGACGGCATCCGCCTGTCCGACATCCACTGGGTCGGGCTCGACAACTACCGCCAGATCCTCACCAACTACCCGCCGTTCTGGCCGGCGGTCCGGCACAACGTCATCTGGCTGCTGTTCACGGCGCTGCTGCCCACCCCGTTCGGGATCTTCCTCGCCTACCAGCTCGACCGGAAGCTCCGCTTCACCCGGATCTACCAGACGGCGATCTTCCTCCCCATGGTGCTGTCCCTGGCCGTGGTCGGACTCATCTGGGAGATCATCTACAACCCGGACACCGGGCTGCTGGACGGGATTCTCAACGCGGCGGCGCCCGGCCACCACATCGACTGGCTGGGCGATCCCGACCTCAACCTGTGGGCCGTTCTCGTCGCCTCCGCGTGGCGGCACACCGGCTACATCATGATCCTCTACCTGGCCGGGCTGAAGAGCTTCGACCCGGCCCTGAAGGAGGCCGCGGCGCTCGACGGGGCCAACGGCCGACAGACCTTCCTGAAGGTGGTCTTCCCCGCCCTCAAACCGGTCAACGTCATCATCCTGGTCGTCACCGTGATGGAGTCCCTGCGGGCCTTCGACGTCGTCTACGTCCTCGGCGGCGGCGTCGGCAGCAAACCCGGCATGGAACTGCTGTCGCTGCTGATCACCGACAACATCATCGGCGAGTCCAGCCACATCGGTTACGGCTCCGCCCTCGCGGTCGTCCTGCTCGTCGTCTCCCTGGCCGCCATCGGGACCTTCCTCGTACAGAACTTCCGCAAGGAGGACCGGTGACCACGACCGCCACCCCGCCCGTCACGCCGGCTGCCCGCCCCCGCCGTGAGCCGCCGCGCGGCACCGCCGTCTCCCGGCCCCCGCGGCAGACCGGCCGCCACCTGCTGCTCGCCACGGTCGCGCTGCTGTGGCTGCTGCCGCTGCTGTGGGCCGTCTACACCTCACTGCGCCCCTACGCCGACACCAGCAAGCACGGCTACCTGTCCTGGCCGCGCGGCATCAGCCTGCAGAACTACACCGCCGCCTGGAACCAGTCCGGCATGCCGCACTTCTTCTGGAACTCGGTCCTCATCACCGTCCCCTCCGTCCTGGGCACGCTGCTGTTCTCCGCGGCGGTCGCCTTCTTCGTCTCCCGCTTCGACTTCCGGTGGAACATCGCGCTGCTGATGCTCTTCACCGCAGGCAACCTGCTGCCCGCCCAGGTCCTCATCACGCCGCTGTACCGGCTCTACCTGCTGATCCCGCTGCCCGCGTGGATGAGCGACTCGCTGCTGCTCTACAACTCGACCTGGGGCATCATCGCAATCCACATCGCCTACCAGTGCGGCTTCTGCACCTTCGTGCTCAGCAACTACATGAAGACGATCCCGAAGGAGATCTCCGAGGCCGCCCTCGTCGACGGGGCCCCCGTGTGGCGGCAGTTCTTCCAGATCATCCTGCCGCTGTGCCGGCCGGCCTTCGCCGCGCTGGCCACCCTGGAGTCGATCTGGATCTACAACGACTTCTTCTGGCCGCTCGCCCTGATCGAGACGGGTGACAAGCGCCCGATCACCTCCGCCCTGGCCAACCTCCAGGGCCAGTACTTCACCAACCCCAACCTCATCGCCGCCGGCGCCCTGATGACCGCGATCCCCACGCTGCTGGTGTACTTCGCGCTCCAACGGCAGTTCATCAGCGGTCTGACGATCGGCTCGGGCAAGGGCTGACGCCCGGCGCCCGGGAGATCCCGTCACCGCACCCGCACCCGCACCGCGTCCGCCGTACCCCCCACCTCCAGGAGGCCCGACTCATGCGGTCACCCTCGCGCTCCGCCCTGCCCGGAACCGCCGCCAGGACGCTGCTCGTCCTCGCCCTCACCGCCGGTGTGCCGATCGCCGTCCCGGCCGCGCAGGCGGCCGGCCCGTCCCCCCTCGCGACCGCCGCCGCAACCGCGCAGCCGGTCGCCGCCAAGCCCTACATGGGCTGGTCCAGCTGGAGCATGCAGTCCTCGAAGTACCCGGGGCTCAACCCCACCGGCGACTACAGCTACCTCACCGAGAAGAACGTCCTCAAGCAGGCCGACGCCATGGCCGCCAAGCTCAAGAAGTACGGCTACAGCTACGTCAACCTGGACGCCGGCTGGTGGCGCGACCAGTCCTGGAAGCCCGAGTTCGACGCGTACGGCCGGCAGACCCCCGACCCCGAGCGCTTCCCGCACGGCATGAAGGCGGTCGCCGACCACATCCACGCCAAGGGCCTGAAGGCCGGGATCTACCTGCCCGTCGGCCTGGAGAAGGAGGGCTACGGCGACGGCAGGCTGCCGATCTGGAACACCACCGACTGCACCACCGCCGACATCGTCTACCCGGACCTGCGCACCACCAACGGCTGGGACAGCTCGTACAAGATCGACTTCTCGCGCCCCTGCGCGCAGAAGTACGTCGACTCGCAGGCCGCGATGCTCGCCGACTGGGGCTACGACTTCCTCAAGATCGACGGTGTCGGCCCCGGCTCCTTCAAGAGCGGCGACAACTACGACAACGTCGCCGACATCGCGGCCTGGCAGAAGGCGATCGCCGCCACCGGGCGCCCCATCCACCTCGAGCTCTCCTGGTCCCTCGACATCGGCCACATCGCCGACTGGAAGAAGCACTCCAACGGCTGGCGGATCGACACCGACGTCGAGTGCTACTGCAACACGCTCGTCAGCTGGGAGAACTCCGTCGACGACCGCTTCGACGACGCCGCGGCCTGGAGCCGCCACGGCGGCCCCGGCGGATGGAACGACCTGGACTCCCTCGACGTCGGCAACGGCGGGATGGACGGCCTCACCAAGGCCGAGCGGCAGAGCTACATGACGCTGTGGGCCATCGCCAAGTCCCCGCTGTACACCGGTGACGACCTCACCCGGCTGGACGACTACGGCCTGTCGCTGCTGACCAACCGCGAGGTCATCGCGCTCAACCAGTCCAGCGCCCCGCCCGCCCGCCCGGTCACCCCCGCGGACGACCAGCAGGTGTGGGCCGCGAAGAACGCCGACGGCGGCTACACCGTGGCGCTGTTCAACCTCGGCGACGCCCCCGCCGCCGTCACCGCCGACTGGACGTCGCTCGGCTTCTCCGGCCGCGCCGCCGTCCGCGACCTGTGGAACCACGAGAACCTCGGCTCGTACAAGGACAAGGTCACCCAGGCCCTGCCCGCGCACGGCTCGCGCCTGTTCACCGTCACCCCGCACGGTCCCGTCCTGCCGATGACCGCCTACGAGGCGGAGGCCACGGGCAACACCCTCGCGGGCAACGCCTCCCTCGCCGACTGCGGTGCCTGCTCCGGCGGCCGCAAGGTCGGCAACCTCTACCTCGGCGGCTCGCTCGGCTTCAACGACGTCGTGGTGGACAAGGCGGGCACCTACATGATCAAGGTGGCCTACGTCAGCGGCGACGCCCGTACGGCGGAGGTCTCCGCCAACGGCAACGGCGCCACCAGCCACAAGTTCCCCTCCACGGGCGACTGGGGCACCGTCGAGACGGTCAGCGTCCCCGTCACGCTCAAGGCGGGCGCCAACACGATCACCTTCGACAGCGGTTCCTGGTACGCCCCGGACATCGACCGGATCGACGTGCCCAAGGTGTCCTGACACGGCGCGGGGCCCGGCACACCCACCGGGCCCCGCGCCCCTTCCCCCCACAACTCCACAGCTCCGCAGCCCCAGAGTCCCTCAGCACAGGCCATCCCCCGCCCCAGCGGAAAGGGAGCCCACTGCGGACCTCCGGCCCGCCGAACCGCCGCACCGTCCCACCAGCCGGCGCGGATTCCTCCAGGACGGCCGGTTCCCCTACGCGCGGGAGAACTTCGGCTCGTTCACCCTCCTCGGCCGGCTGACGGTCGAGATCCCGGACCACGACCTGTCGTCCGTCTGCTGATTGGAGGCCGCCCGACTCCAGTTCGGACGCTATCCGATGGTCTCGCACTCCCGCGGCAGCCTCCCGCTGAACCTCCAGGGCCTGTGGCAGGACGGCGACGACCCCGACTGGATGGGCGACTACCGGAGGCGCCACCCCCGTCTCGTACGCCGGGACGACCCGGAAGGTGAGCCTCGCGCCGGGTCGTTCCGTCACCTTCCTCGGCCTCGGGCGGTGAGGGCGGTGTTCCCGCGTCGCAGCACGACGTGATCACCTGGGGCGCGGGCGAGACTCGGGGAGGAGGGGAGGAAGGCAAGGCGGGCCGGCAGACACGGACGGGGGAGCGCGTATCTGCCGACCCACGATCACCATAGGGCCCGAACGGGGGCCGCCGCCCGCGCATCGGGGATGTCCGCCGGTTTCGGCCACGAACGTGACGCGGAGCGGCCGCCCGTCGCACCCCGGCCCTCCGCCGCCCCTCACACGCGGGCGGCGGCCCGCAGATCGTGGTCGAAGGCGCGGATGTCCTCGGTGGTGAGCGTGGTGCGGGTGCCGGCGATCGCCCCCAGATAGTCGTCGGTCCGGTGCGTCAGGTCCCCCGTGGTGCGCGGGTCCGCCGCCAGATGCCGCTCGAAGGCGGTCTGCGCGGCGGCCTGCGCCGCGTACTCGATGTCCGCGGGTGTGAAGCGGTCACTGGCCTCGACCAGCGCGTCCAGGTCGATGCCCGCCAGCCGGTCCGGCCCGATGTACCGGATCCAGATCGCCCGGCGGGCCTCGGGTTCCGGTGGGCCCACCGGGATCAGGAAGTCGAAGCGGCCCGGCCGCAGAAAGGCCGGATCCAGCGAGCGCACCGCATTGGTCGCGCAGATCAGCAGCCGGCGCTCGCCGCGCCGGAACTGCGGGATGAGCTTGAGCAGCTCATTGGTCACCCGGTGGGCCTGGGTGGACGGGTCCTGCCGCTCCGACGCGATCTCCTCCGCCTCGTCGAAGAAGAGCACCACCTGCTCCAGGTGCTCGACCCGGGCGAAGAGCCGCCGCAGCCCGTCCGCCACCCCGTGCGCGTCCTCGGCCAGCTGGTAGGGGATCACCTCGATGAACGGCCAGCGCAGCCGGGAGGCCACGGCCTTGGCGAACGTGGTCTTGCCCGTGCCCGGCGGACCGAAGAGGACCACCGCACGCGGTGGCACCAGGTGATAGCGCTCCGCCACCTCCGGGTTCTCCAGCGGGAGCACCAGGCGCCGCTCGATCAGCGCCTTCTCCGCGGTCATGCCCGCGATGCCGTCCCACAGCCCGTCCCCTGGCACCGCGCCGCCGAGCTGGTCGAGCAGCGTCGCCTCCGCCGAGTCGGCGGACAGCAGCTTCTCGAAGTAGCTCAGCCCCGGGCGGTACGAGTACCCGGAGTTCTTGAAGGCCTGCTCGCCGACCTCGCCCGCCGGCAGCAGCGCTCCGATCCGGCGTACCCCCGCCTGGCTCAGGCTGTCCTCCAGGGCGGCCAGCAGCGCCGAGCCGATGCCGTGGTGTCTCCATTGCCGGGCGATGGCCAGCCGCAGCACCCAGGCCCGTTCCTGGGCCATCAAGGACACGGCGGCGCCCACGACCCGGTCGCCCACCGTGGCCACGACAGCAGGGGTCCGCACCCGGAGTGCGCTGACCACCTCCGCGAGGCTCACCGCGGGATCCGCGGTCGTGTCGCGCGACTCCTCCCAGATGCGCACCACCTGGTCCAGGTCGCCTTCCTCCAGGTCACGAACCCGCCAAGGCGTCATCGCGGTCACCTCCCGACCATTCTGGCCCAGGTGACGGCGGTCCGCTCAGCCGGCCGGGTGGGAGACGGGGTCCTCCGCGTGGGCGGGCGGGGTGTCGGCCTGGCGGAGTTCGGCGAGCAGTTCGGTCTGGCCCGCGAGGAGTTCGGTGAGGATACGGCGGGCCGCCCGCAGCAGTTCGGCGACGTCACCGCCGGCGAGCGCGTAGCTGACCGTGGAGCCCTCGCGGATCGACACCACGATGCCGGAACGGCGCAGCACCGCCAGCTGCTGGGACAGGTTGGAGGGCTCGATCTCGATCTCGTTGAGCAGGTCCCGCACCGGTACCGGGCCGTTCTGCAGTAGCTCCAGGACCCTGATGCGCACGGGGTGCCCGAGCATGCGGAAGAACTCCGCCTTGGCCTGGTACAGGGGTACCTGCATCGTGTGATCGCTCCTGCCCGGATTCGACGGCCCTTCGCGGCGCCGGCGGCCGCGGGCCGCTGCCGCCGGCGCGATGCTGTGGTCCAATCCTTCCCCTTCCGGGGCCCGTGCACCTCGGTGCTTGCCCTGATCAGGATGTGCCGAATTGAAGGATTCTTCAATTCGTGGGCGCACGGGGCCCGGAACGGCGGTTCGGCGGCTACAGCTCCAGATCGGCCTCGATGCGCCTGAGCCGATGGCGGGCCATCGCGAGATTGGCGTTGCGCCGGTCGAGGATGAGGTAGAGGAACAGGCCGTTGCCGTCACGGCTCTTGAGCAGCCGGATGAGGTGGTACTGCGTGTCCATGGTGATCAGGACGTCCTCGATCTCCTCCTTGAGACCCAGCTCCTTCATGGTGCGGGTCTTGGCGCGGACCACGTCGGTGTTGCCCGCGGCCGCCACGTTCAGGTCGAGGTCCTTGCCCCCGCCGATCGTGCCCAGCGCCATGCCGCTGGTGTAGTCGACGAGGGCGGCCCCCACGCTGCCCTCGATCGATGTCATCGTCTCCTTGAGGGAGGTCTCCACATTCGCCATCGGCGATCGCTCCTTGCCGTCACTGCTCACTCGTCGGCGCCCGCGCGTCCGCGCGCCGACCCGGTTGGTGACGGAGAAGCTACTGAACGTGACAGGTCCGATGGGCTGATTGGCGATGCGCGGGAACGGGCCGGCCGGCCCCGCTAGGATGCGCACCCTCCCGGGGTCACCGGTCCGGGTCGGCGAGGAGCTCGCCCAGCACGTGCCGCGCGATCGCCGCCATCCGCTCGTGGGTGTCCCGGTAGTGGCGCAACTCCATGAGCGCGATCGACAGCGCCCAGCCGCGCCCGCGCGCCCAGGTCGCCTCGTCGGCCCCCAGGGCGTTGCGGAAGTCATCGCGCGCCCCGGCGGGCAGTACGTACCACGCGGCGATCGTGTCGACGGCGGGATCGCCCAGGCCCATGCACCCGAAGTCGATGACCGCGCCGAGCCGTCCCCCCGCGACGAGCACATTGCCGGGTTGCAGATCCGCGTGCACCCACACCGGCGCCCCGTGCCACTCCGGAGCCAGCAGCGCGGCCTCCCACACCGCCGTGGCGGCCGCCGCGTCCACCTCCGCGCGCAGCGCGTCGATCGCGGAGCGCGTCGCGGAGTCGCGCGCCGCGAGGGGCTCGCTGCGGTACGCGGGCGGCGCGTCCGCGGGGTCGATCCGGTGCAGGGCGGAGACGAACTCCGCCATGTCGAGGGCGAGCCGCCCGGGTTCGGCGACGCGGCCCGCGGACGGGTTCTCGCCCTCCAGCCATCGGTACACCGACCACGGCCAGGGGAAGCCGTCGGCGGGAGCGCCCATGCCGAGGGGCAGGGGGACGGACGCGGGGAGGAGCGGGGCGAGCCGCGGCAGCCACCGGTGCTCCTTCTCCACGTCGCGCGCGGCACCCGCTGCCCGGGGCAGCCGTACGACCATGTCCGCGCCGAGGCGGTACATGAGGTTGGAGGTGCCGGCCGATTCCGTGGCGGTGAGCGGGAGATCGGCCCAGCGCGGGAACTGCGCGCGGAGCAGCCGGCGTACCAGCGCTGCGTCGATCTCGGACTCGTCGGGATGCAGGGTGCGTGTGCGCATGTCCGCCTTTCGGAGTGGTGTCGGCGACCATGCATAGCAGTCAGGGCGGTGCGCGGCGCAGCGATTTTCCGCGTGCTCCGCCGGCCCCCGGGTCGGGGTCTGCCGGAGGCATGGGCTTGGATGTGCGCGTGACCGTTCATGACGTGGCCCCCCGCCTTCCCTCCATCGCCGAACTGCGCGACCACTGCCGCGCCCTGGCGATGCTCGACGCGATCCTCAGCCCGGAGTGGGAGTTCCGCCACCACTCCTTCGACGCCGCGTGGGACGAGGGCGAGGAGATGGCCTCCATGCGCAACGGCTCGGGCGACGAGTACGCGATCGTGTTCTGCGCAGCCGGAGCCTACGTACGGGGTTTTGACCACGAGTCGCCCGTGAGCCCCTACGGCTCGGGGGACGACGAGCCGTGGCCCGGCGTGGTGGACGAGGTCCCCGAGGCCTTCCTGCCGTACGTGGGGGAGCCGGCGTTCTGCGACGAGAACGGCGTGCCGGTGGTGACCGCCTGCCTGTGGCGCGACGCCGGTGACGACGCGTGGCGGCACGGCAAGGTCGACCTTCCCCCGGACCGTCGTGACGCCGACGGCGCTACGTACCTGTTCCGCCTGCTGACCGACCGTTCCCCGGAGGCCTTCCGGAGTTTCGCCGAGGACTACTACGAGGTCCCGGTCGACCTGGACGCCGTCCGCCATGTGTACGCGCTGCGTCCGCTCACCCCGGAACTCGTGTCGGCACTGAACGCGGAGGTCTCGCTCGAGGACCTGGCCGAGGACATCGCGGGCATCGGCTATCCGCAGGGCGTTGCCTGACGATGGCTCAAGGGAGGTCGGGGCGGACCGTGTTGGCCCGGCGTTGACGCCGGGCCGCCTCAGCCGCGCGCCACCTCGCGGAGGGCGTCGAGCAGCCCCCGCAGGGCCGGCTGCGGCAGGGACGTCTCCCGCACGGCGGCGTGGATCGCCCGGACCGGCTCGGGTCCGCGCACCTTGCGTACGACGACCCCGGGGTGATGGTGCGCCAGGGCGGCCGAGGGCAGCAGGCTCACGCCGAGCCCGGCGGCCACGAACCCCTGCGCGGTGGCGTAGTCCTCGCTCTGCACCACGACGTCCGGGCTGAACCCGGCCGCGGCGCACGCCTCCAGGACCAGCTCCAGGCACGAGCCGTCCGGCGACTCGCTGCCCACCCACGGTTCGCCCGCCAGGTCGGTCAGGTCGAGCACCCGCTTCGCGGCGAGGCGGTGGCCCTTGGGAAGGACCGCCCGGTACGGGTCGTCCCGAAGGTGGACCAGCCGCAGGCCCTCCCGGCCGCGCCCGTGCGGCCGCACCACGATCGCCAGGTCCGCGTGGCCCTTCTCCACCTCCGGCAGCGGATCACCGGGATCGACCAGGCCCAGGTCGATCCGCACCCCCGGGTGCTCGCGGCGCAGCCGCGCGACCGCCGGGGCCACCAGGCCGGCCCCCGCCGTGGGGAAGTAGCGCACGGTGAGCCGGCCCGTGCGGCCTTCGCGCAGATCGCCCAGCGCCGTCTCGACCTCCGCGAGCTCCTTGCCGATGCGGGCGGCGTACTCGGTGAGCAGCAGACCCGCGGGCGTCGGCCGGACACCGCGCCCGACCCGTTCGAGCAGCGGGATGCCGGCCTGCTTCTCCAGCACCCCGATCTGCTGGCTGACGGCCGAGGGCGTGTAACCGAGGTGGGCGGCGGCCGCGGTGACCGACCCGCTGGTGACCACCGACCGGAGGATCTGCATGCGCCGGACGTCGAGCATGTAGCTCAGCTTAACGGTGGCTGCATGAATCATCGCTTGTGCGACCAGGACGGCTGCGGGAGCGTCGATCGCAGGCACGACGGGACGCGACCGAGGGAGTCCGGCGGTGTTGAGTGGCGGAGGCGGGGGTGTGCGGGCGCTGGGACGGATGGGCGTCCTGGCCCTGTTGTGGGGGTCGACCTTCCTGTGGATCAAGATCGCACTGGAGGGACTGCCGCCGGCCTGGGTCACCTTCGTACGCTGCGCGTCCGGTGCGGCCCTGCTGCTCGCCCTCTGCCTCCGCTCGGGCGAGCGCCTGCCGCGGGGGCGCGCGGTCTGGGCGCGCATCACGGTGGCCGCCCTGCTGTGCAACGCCCTGCCGTTCCTGCTCTTCAGCGTCGGAGAGCAGAGCGTGGACTCGGGTGTGGCGGGCGTCCTCAACGCCACCACGCCGCTGTGGTCACTGCTCATCGGTCTCGCTCCGGGCACGGAACGCGGCATCCGCGGCCCCCGGCTGGGCGGCCTCCTCGTCGGCTTCGCCAGCGTCCTGCTGATCTACGCCCCGTGGCACCGCTCCGGCCTGGCCGGCTGGGGCGCCCTGGCGCTGCTGGGGGCGGCCGCGAGCTACGCGCTGGCCTTCGCCCACATGGGGCGCAGGCTCATCGGTACGGGGACGGGGACGCTGCCCCTTGCGGCCGCGCAGCTCACGGCGGCGACCGCGCTCAGCGCGCCCGGCCTGCTGGTCACGGGTTCAGAGGGGATCCACCCGAGCGTGCGGTCCCTCGTCGCCGTGGCCGCGCTGGGGTTGCTCTGCACGGGTGTGACCTTCCTTCTGACGGTCCGCATCATCGCCGCCGAGGGCCCGACCGACGCGGCCACCGTGGGCTATCTCCTCCCCGTCGTCTCGGTGGGGCTCGGCGCGCTCGCCCTCGGCGAGACGGTCGGCGCGCGGGTCGTGGCCGGCATGCTGGTCGTCCTCGCCGGCGTCGGCCTGACGCGGTGGCGCGGACTTCGTCTACGACCCGGGCGGCGGCATGCCGACGCCGAGGGCGAGAGCGGCGACGACCGCGGAGGCGTGATCGGGCAGGCACCGCGCGGCCCAGTCGGCGGCCGCACGGAGGAAGCCGGCCAGATCACGCTCCGCGTCGGCGAGCCCGCGCCGCAGTTCGGCGACCCCGGCCTCGAACACGGGGCTGTCGTCCGATTCCGCGTCGACGGTCAACCGGGCGACGTCGCCGTGACGTTCGGCGAACGGTGAGGGATTGTGCCCGAAGTCCGCCCGACCGGCGCCGTCGACGACGTCGCGCCACGTCTCCAGCCCGTTGCAGCAGCCGGGCAGCAACGTGACGCCGCCGGCGGTGTCGGTGACCCGGAGCCCACCGGGTGCGAGAACCCCGTCCCCGGTCAGGAGCCCCCGCAGGAACCCTCCGACCGGGTCCGCGCGCCGCGCCGGGCTGTGATCCCGCTCATGCGGACGGACTGCCTTCCGGGGGAGTTCTCGCGGCGGGGCGATGCGGTGACGGCGATGCGGTGACGGCGATGCGGGACGGCAGTACGCGGGGGCCGGGCGTGCCCGCGGCCCCGCGCGGTCACTTCGCGGGGGCGAAGACCCGCTGCGCGGCGACCGCCGCACCGCCGCGCGCCCACTCCTCGAACGGCAGCGGACGGACGACGAGGTCGCAGTCGGCCGCGGCTCCGAAGGCGTGGTCGGCGAAGGTCTGCCGGATCTGGTCGGCGAACAGGTCGTAGGAGGCGACGCCCTCGCCGGAGATGATGATGCGTTCCGGGCCGATGAGATTGGCGACCGAGGCCATGGCCAGTCCCATGACGTGCCCGGCGCGTGAGAAGACCGCGCGGACGGCGGCGTTGTCGGCGTGGGCCAGCCGTACCGCCTCCTCCATGGTCAACCCGGGATCGCCCGTGGCCTGCCGCGCCTGCTCGGTGATGGCGTGGGTGGAGGCCACGGTCTCCACGCACCCGGTGTTGCCGCAGGTGCAGGTGCGGTCGGTGCCGCCCACCGGGAGGTGCCCGACCTCGCCGGACACACCGTGGGCTCCCGACACCACCCGGCCGCCGATGGACAGCCCGCAGCCGATGCCGGCGCCGACCGTGACCAGGGCGAAGGAGGACAGCCCCACTCCGGCGCCGAACCACTGTTCGGCGACGGTCAGCGCGCGCACGTCGTTCTCGATCACGGTCGGGATGGCGGTGGCCGACTCGACCAGCTGGGCGAGCGGCACCCGGCGCCAGTTGAGGAACGGCGAGTACTGCACGGTGCCGGTCTGCCCGTCCACGTCGCCGGAGATCGTGACGCCGACGCTGTGGACGGCGTTGTCCTCCTCCGCTCCCGCCGCGGCGCGCAGTTGGCCGATGAGCCGGGCGATCGCCAGCACCACGGTCCCGACGTCGCGGGAGTCCAGGGCGGCGCGCCGGGAGGCCAGCGGCCGGGCCGTCAGGTCGGTCAGGACCCCGATCAGCTCGTCGCCGGTCACCTTCACGCCGACGAACCGCGCGCGCCCGGCACGGACGGCGATCGGCGTCGCCGGACGGCCGCTGACCCGCTCACCGGCCGGCCTGCCGAGTTCGGTGATCCAGCCGTCCGCCAGCAGGGGAGTGGCGGCCTTGGTCACCGCGCCCGGTGACAGCCCGGTGCGCCGCCCGATCTCGGCCCGGGTGAGGGGACCGTGGACGAGCAGGGTCTGGAAGACCAGGACGGCGGCGGGGGGCTGGTCGGCGAGGCTCATGCCCGGGACCATACCTTTCCAATGGAAAGTAAGGAAGGGGCCAACTGATCCCATCTTTCGGCGTACGGGGTGGCTGACCCGCCGCGCTTTTTCGCTGATCCCCGTAGTCATGGCGGGCAGACATCGGATTTTTGCCGCCGATTATGTTGACGCTGGAAGGAAAGCCTAGCTACATTCGCCGCACTCCTCGCCGGAGCGGACGAACCGTTCCCGACCGAGGAGCGCGACCGGAGCCTCCCCCCGGTCGCAGCAAGTCCGCCCTCGGTGGTGTTCCGGGACGACCGCCACCGAGGGACACCCCTGCCTCTCGAACACCCCCGTCGACTCGAAGCGGACGACCGAGCACCGGCCCGGCCGTGCCACAGGTCCCCGCCGGACGCCGTCGCGCCGAGATGGAGTGCCCCCATGGCTCGTTCAGCTGTACCCGCACGTCTGGAATGGCCCGTGTCACGAACGCGCGGCGGCATGCGCAGGGCCGCCCTGCCCGCCCTCGTCGTCGCCGCGCTCGCGACGGCCCTCGCCGTACCCGCCGCCGCGGCGCCTGCGGCGCCCGCGGACGTCACCGGCACCAGCGCCGCCCCCGTGGTGGCCGCCAAGCCCTACATGGGCTGGAGCAGCTGGAGCCTGGAGTCCACCAACTTCCCCGGCTACGGCGGTCCCTGGCTCACCGAGTCGCACGTCCTCCAGCAGGCGGACATCCTGGCCTCGAAGCTGAAGTCGCACGGCTACGAGTACGTCAACGTGGACGCGGGCTGGAACGTCAACCCGAACACGCAGAAGAACGTCGTCGACGAGTACGCCCGCCCGGCCGCGGACCCCGTCAAGTTCCCGCACGGCATGAAGTACCTCGGCGACAAACTGCACGCCAAGGGCCTGAAGTTCGGCATCTACATGGCGGTCGGCCTCTACATCGACGCGTACAACGACGGCAAGAGCCCCATCCTGGACGCGCCGGGCTGCACCACCAAGGACATCGTCTATCCCGACCTGCGCAAGACCAGCGGCTGGGACAACGTCTCCTACCAGCTGAACTTCTCCAGCCCGTGCACCACGAAGTACATCGACTCGGTCGCGCAGGAACTGGCCGACTGGGGCGTGGACTTCCTCAAGATCGACGGTGTCGGCCCGGGCTCCAACCAGGGCGACGAGGCGCACGACAACGTCCCCGACATCCAGGCCTGGCACAGCGCGCTGGAGCGGACCGGCCGCCCCATCCAGTTCATCCTGTCCTGGTCGCTCAGCCACGACAAGGCCGACGTCTGGAAGCAGAACTCCAACGGCTGGCGCATCGACACCGACGTCGAGTGCTACTGCGACACCCTGGTCACCTGGAACAACTCCGTCAAGCAGCGGTGGAACGACGTCGTCCCGTGGATCGACGACGCCGGACCGGGCCACTGGAACAACCTGGACTCCCTCGACGTCGGCGCCGGACCCCTGGACGGCCTCAACGAGGTCGAGCGGCAGAGCCACATGACGCTCTGGGCCATCGAGAGCGCCCCGCTGTACATCGGCGACGACCTCACCCATCTCGACCCGTACGGCCTGTCGCTGCTCACCAACGACGAGGTCATCGCGGTCGACCAGGCCGGCAACCCCGCCAGGCCGGTCAGCCAGGGCAACCCCGAGCAGGTCTGGTACGCCCGCAACACCGACGGCAGCTACACCGTGGCGCTGTTCAACCTCGGCAAGGGCTACGCCGACGTCACCGCCGACTGGAGCGACCTCGGCATCAGCGGGAAGGCCGCGGTCCGCGACCTGTGGAGCCACAAGAACCTCGGCAGGACCGCCGGCGGCTTCACCGACAACCTGCCGCCGCACGGCTCGCGCCTGCTGCGCGTCACGCCGGCGGCCGTCACCGGCGAGCCGGGCGTCCCGCTGGGCGTGCACGGCACCGCCTCCACCGCGACCAGCGTCTCGCTGGCCTGGCAGCCCGTGAACACCGGCACGGCCACCACCGGCTACGACGTGTACGCGAACGGCACCAAGGTCGCCACGGCGAGCGGCACCTCCACCACCGTCACCGGGCTGCAGGCCGGTACCGGTTACTCGTTCACCGTGGTCGCCCACGACTCCCGCGGCGGCCGGTCCGCGGCGAGCAAGGCCGTCCCGGTCACCACCCCGGCCGCCGACGGACCCGTGGCCTACGAGGCCGAGGCGTCCGGCAACACCCGCACCGGCAACGCCAGCGTCAACGACTGCTCGGCCTGCTCCGGCGGCAAGAAGGTCGGCAACCTCGGAGGCAACGCATCGGTGGCGATCAACAAGGTCACGGCACCGAGGGACGGCACCTACCTGATGAAGCTGGACTACACCGACGGTTCCTCCGGCCGCACGGTGATCGTCACGGCGAACGGGACGTCGTTCCAGCTCCCGCTGCCCGGCGGCAACGACAACAACTGGGGCCGGCCGCGGTCGATCACGGTGCCCGTCGAGCTGAAGGCCGGCGAGAACACGATCAGCTTCGGCAACCCGTCCGACTACGTGTCCGACGTCGACCGGATCACCGTCTGACGCGGGCGGACGACCGCACCACCGTCCGTCCCACCCGTCCGAACCGAAGCGCGCAAAGGAGAGTGCCGTGGTGGTCACATCGCAGGGCAACCACACGACGCCGGTGACACCACCGTCCGGCGCAGCCGGCGCGGGGGCCACCACGGCCGCCTCATCCAGCGGGATCCGCGGCCTCGTCAAGGCCGCCGGAAGGCCCGGCAAGTCCAGCAGGACCAGCAGGACCAGCAAGACCGGCGGGACCAACAGGACCAAGCGCGTGGCCGCCACCAGATCGCAGGCGGCCCGGCGCAAGGACCTGCCGATCGCACTGCTGCTCATCCTGCCCGCCGTGGTCGGGTTCGCGATCTTCTACGCCTATCCGACCTTCCGCGGCATCTACCTCGCCTTCACCGACTTCCACGTCCTCACCCCGCCGCACTGGGTGGGACCGGCCAACTTCCGCGAGATGGCCGGCGACGGGGTCTTCTGGCACTCCCTGCTCGTCACCTTGTACTTCGTGGTCCTCTCGGTCGTCTTCGGCACCTTGATCTCCCTGGTGACGGCCGTGGTCCTGCACCGCGTCACCACCTCCTCGGTGCTGCGCGGCGTGATGCTGATGCCCTTCCTGATCTCCAACGTGATCGCCGCGCTGGTCTGGCAGTGGATGCTCGACCCGCACCTCGGCGTCATCAACATCGTGCTCGACCACCTCTTCGGGCACTCCGTCCTGTTCTTCGGCAGCGGCCCGTGGGCCATCCCCTCGCTCGCCGCGATCAGCGTCTGGAAGTGGATGGGCTACTACGCCCTGCTGATCTTCGCCGGACTGCAGACCATCCCGTCCACCATCTACGAGGCCGGACGGGTCGACGGCGCGAGCGAGTTCCAGATGTTCCGCCGCCTCACCGTGCCGCTGCTGCGGCCGATCCTGGTGATGGTGGTCGTCCTGACGGTGATCAACGCCTTCCAGGTCTTCGACATCGTGGCGGTGACCACCAGAGGCGGACCGGCGAACGCCTCGAACGTGCTGCAGATGTACATCTACGACAAGGCCTTCCGCCAGTTCGACTTCGGTTACGCGGCGACCATGTCGCTGGCCCTGTTCGTCCTGCTCATCACGGTCACCTTCACCCAGCTGCGGCTCGCCCGGGCCGACGAATCCGACCTGAACTGAAGGAGGCCCCGATGGCGGTCACCCTCGCGCCCACCACCACGACCGTACGGCGGCGCCGCACCCGCAAGACCACGCCCGGCCGGATCGTGGCCTGGACCTACCTCGGCCTCTTCTCCGTGGTCACCGTCTTCCCCTTCTACTGGATCCTGCGGACCGCGCTGTCCAACAACTACCAGCTGGCCACCGACCCCTCCTCGCCGCTGCCCGTCGGCTTCACCTTCGGCGCCTTCAAGCGGGCGCTGGGCCTTGCCTCCATCGCCGAGGCCCAGGCCCAGGGCGGCTCCGGCGCCTCCCTCGACATCGCGCTCTACCTGCGCAACTCGGTGATCTACGCGTCGGTGCAGACCGCGCTCATCGTGCTGTTCTCCGCCTGCGCCGCCTACGCCTTCGCACGGCTGCACTGGCGCGGCCGGAACGTGGTGTTCTCCGTACTGATCAGCGCGCTGATGGTGCCGAGCGTCTTCACGCTGCTGCCGAACTTCGTCTTCATCAAGGACGTCGGCCTGACCAACACCTTCGCGGGCCTCATCCTCCCCGGCGGGCTGTTCCAGGCGTTCACGCTCTTCTTCCTGCGGCAGTTCATGCTCGGCCTGAGCAGCGAGATCGAGGAGGCCGCGATCATCGACGGCGCGGGACCGGTGCGGATCTTCCTCCGGATCATCCTGCCCATGTCGGCGGCGCCGATAGCCACCGTGTCGCTGCTGATGTTCGTCAACGCCTGGAACGACTACATGTGGCCGCTACTGGTCACCAACGACCAGAACGTGCAGCCGCTGACGCTCGCGCTGGGCGTGTTCAAACAGTCCTCACCGCAAGCGGCCCCCGACTGGGCCGGGCTGATGGCCGCCTCCCTCATCGCGGCTCTGCCGATGCTGCTGCTGTTCCTCGCCTTCGGCAAGCGGATCGTCAACTCCATCGGCTTCTCCGGGCTCAAGTGACCGCGCCCGCACACCTGAACGGCACTCCCATGAACTCCACTGACCTGCTGCTCGGCTGGCCCGCGCCCGCGGCGGACTGGAACGAGGCCGCCCCGGTCGGCAACGGCCGGCTCGGCGCCATGGTCTTCGGCGGCACCCACCGCGCCCGGATCCAGATCAACGACTCCACCGTATGGTCCGGAACCCCCGGCGGACCGGCGAAGGCCCTCGCCGACGTCCTCGCGGCCGGCGCCGGCCCGCAGCGGCTGGCCGAGGTACGGGCCGCGCTCCGCGCCGGGGACCCGCACCGCGCCGAGGACCTGCTGATGGCCTTCGAGGGCCCGTACAGCCAGGAGTACCTGCCCTACGCCGACCTGTGGCTGACCGTGCCCGGGGGAGAGCGGGCCACGTACCGGGGGCGGACCCTCAACCTCGACAACGGGGTCGCCGAGGACGCCTTCGAGCCGGCCCCCGGGACCGTCGTCCGCCGCCGGACCTGGGCCGACTCCACCACCGGAACCCTGTGCACCGACCTCACCGCGCCCGGCGGGGTCCTCGACCTGCGGCTCGAACTGACCAGCCCCCTCAGGGAGGTCCACCGGACCGCCGATCACAGCGGCATCGTGCTCGGCGTGGAGATCCCCGTGGACGGGGCGCCCGCACACGAACCGGACGTCGAGGAGCCGCTGCGGTACGCCGAAGGCCCCGTCGACGGCTACGACCCCTTCGGCGCCCTCGCCCTGCGGATCGCCACCGACGGGGAGGTGACCGCCGACGCGGGCGGCGTGCTGGTCACCGGCGCGACCCACGTCCTCGCGGTCGTCGCGAGCTCCACCGGCGCGCGGCGCCACTGGCAGGGGCTCGCCGGGACCGACCGCGCCGCGCACCTCGAAGCCGCCGCCGGCACCGCGGCCCGGGCCGCGGAACGCGGCGCCGAGGACCTGCTCAAGGCCCACGAGACCGACCTGCGCGGACTGCTCGGCGGCACCTCCCTGCGCATCGGACCGCGCCGCTCGGGCACTTGCGACGTGGCCCGCGACATCCTCTCCGGCGACGACGAACTCCTCGCCGCCACCGTCCTGTTCCAGCTCGGCCGCTACCTGCTCGCCTCCGCCTCCCGTCCGCACGCCGGGCCGCCGGCCAACCTCCAGGGCATCTGGAACGCCGAGCTGCGTCCGCCCTGGTCGTCCAATTACACCGTCAACATCAACACCCAGATGAACTACTGGGGCGCCGAGGCCGCCGGTCTCGGTCCCTGCCATGAACCGCTGTTCGACCTCCTGGACCGCGTCGCCGCGCACGGCAGGGACGTGGCCGCGGGGCTGTACGGCGCCCGCGGCTGGGTCGCCCACCACAACACCGACATGTGGGGCTGGGCCCTGCCCGTCGGCATGGGCCACGGCGCCGCGTCCTGGGCGATCTGGCAGATGGGCGGCGCCTGGCTGGCCCAGCACCTGTGGGACCACTGGGAGTTCACCCAGGACATCGGCTTCCTGCGCGAACGGGCCTGGCCGCTGCTGAGCGGCTGCGCCGAGTTCCTGCTCGACTGGCTGGTCGACGACGGCGCCGGTCGGCTGGAGACCGTCCCCTCCACCTCGCCGGAGAACCACTTCCTCACCCCCGACGGCTCCATGGCCTCCCTCACCCGCTCCTCCGCGATGGACATGGCGCTGACCCGGGCCGTTCTCGAACGGACCCTCGGCGCCGCGGGCCTGCTCGGCCTCGACACGCCGCTGACCGGCCGCATCGCCGAGGCGCTGCCGAAGCTGCACCCGCCGCGGATCGCCGCGGGCGGATGGCTCCAGGAGTGGGCGGAGGACCTCCCCGAGCAGGACCCGCACCACCGCCACCTGTCCCAGATGGTCACCGTCCACCCGCTCGGCCAGATCGACCCCGATGCCACCCCGGAACTCGCCGCGGCCGCCACCGCCCTGCTGGACCGGCGCGGACCCGGCGCGATGGGCTGGTCCTGGGCCTGGAAGACGGCCCTGCGCGCCCGGTTGCACGACGCCGCGACCGCCCGCTCGCTCTTCCGCGAGGCGACCCGGCCGCTCGCCGGCGACCCGGACACCGACGCGCCCGTCGACGGCTCGGAATGGGGCGGACTCCTGCCCAACCTCTTCTCCACCCACCCGCCGTTCCAGATCGACGGCAACTACGGCCTCATGGCCGCGCTCACCGAGATGGTGCTGCAGAGCCACACCGGCACGATCCACCTGCTGCCCGCCCTGCCCGGGCAATGGCCCGACGGCGAGGCCACGGACCTGCGCTGCCGCGGCGGCCTCGCGGCCGACTTCACCTGGCGCGACGGCGCCCTGACGGCGGTGACGCTGCGCCGGCACGCCGGGGACGGCGCCGCACCGGTGCGGATCCGCCACGGCGACCGCACCGCGGAGCTGCGGGTCCCCGCCGGTACGGCCGTCACGCTCGGCGCCGACCTCGTACCGCGGGGGGAGGCACAGCCGTGCTGACCGAGAACGACGTGCCCGAGCTGTGGGCGTACCGCAGCTCCTACCGGGAACCCGGCGACTTCGACGCCTTCTGGAAGGACACCCTCGACGGCGCCCGCGGCCACGAGGCACGGCTCGACCTCACCCCGGTCGACACCGGCCTGGAGACCGTGGACGTCTTCGACGCCGTCTTCCCGGGATTCGGCGGCCACCCGGTGCACGGCTGGCTGCGCCTGCCCCGGCACCGTACCGGGCCCCTGCCCGCGGTGGTGCAGTTCCACGGCTACGGCAGCGGGCGCGGCGCCCCCATCGAGGACCTGCTGTGGGCCTCCGCCGGCTACGCCCACCTGCTGGTCGACACGCGCGGCCAAGGCGGCGCCTGGGCGGGCGGCGGCGCCACCGCCGACCCGGTCGGCAGCGGCCCCTCCCACCCCGGCTTCCTCACCCGCGGCATCGAGGACAAGGACACCTACGTCTACCGCCGCGTCTTCACCGACGGCGTCCGCGCCGTCGAGGCCCTGCGCGGCTCGGCGCACGTCGACCCCGACCGGGTCGCCGTCACCGGGCCCAGCCAGGGCGGCGGAATCGCGCTGGCGGTCGCCGGACTCGTACCGGGCCTGCGGGCCGCGCACGTCCAGGCGCCGTTCCTGTGCGACATCCGGCAGGCCACCCGGCTCACCGGCGAGCAGCCGTACGCGGAGCTCATCGGCTATCTGGGCGCCCGCCGCGACCTGGTCGAGCAGACCTTCGCGACCCTGGGCTACTTCGACGGGCTCGCCTTCGCCCGCCGCGCCACCGCGCCCGCCTGGTTCTCCGCCGGGCTGCGCGACGAGGTCTGCCCGCCGGCCACCACCATCGCCGCGTACCACGCCTACGGCGGGCCCAAGCAGCTGCGGCTGTGGGAGTTCAACGGCCATGACGCCGGCGGCCCCGAGGACCTGACCATCGCCCTGAGCGCCTTCCGGGCGCTCCTCAAGACGTCGTCCCACGCACACCAGGCACCGTCCCGAAAGAAGGAATCATGAGAATACGCAAGGTCGTCGCGTTGGGGGCCACGCTCACCCTCGCGGCCGTGCTGTCCGCCTGCTCCTCCGGAGCCTCCTCCGCCGGGGGCTCGAAGACCGTCAACTGGTGGACCTGGGACGACAAGCAGGCCGCCGCGTACAAGACCTGCGCCGCGGACTTCGAGAAGGCCAACCCCGGCACGACCGTGAAGATCTCGCAGTACAACGTCGACGACTACTTCACCAAGCTGACCGCCGGATTCGTCGCGGGCAACGCGCCGGACGCCTTCCAGAACAGCGTGCAGTTCTTCCAGGCGTACGCCACGCAGCACCAGCTGATGCCGATGGACGACTTCATCGCCAAGGACAAGTTCGACATGTCCCGCTTCTCCGTGGGCGTGGACGCCTGGAAGTTCACCGACGGCAAGCAGTACGCGCTGCCGCTGGACTGGGCCGCGGCGGGCATCTACTACGACCAGGACGCCCTGACCAAGGCCGGTTACAGCAAGAGCGACGTCGAGTCCGCGACGTGGAACCCCGACGACGGCGGCGACTTCGGCAAGATGATCGCCCACCTCACGATCGACGAGAAGGGCCGCCGCGGCGACCAGCCCGGCTTCGACAAGGCCCACGTCAAGACGTTCGGCTTCGGCCAGATCGCGGCCAAGGACTTCATCGGCCAGACCAGTTGGAGCCCGTTCGCGTCCAGCACCGGATGGCGGCTGGGCGACAAGGCCAGCTGGCCCACGGTGTTCAACTACAACGACCCCCGCTTCGTGAAGACGCTGAACTGGGCCCGCTCCCTGACGGAGAAGGGATACGCCCCGAAGATCGGCGAGTTCACCTCCAGTGTCAGCGACGTCGACCTGCTCTCCTCCCACAAGGTGGCCATGGAGATGGGCGGGTCCTGGTCGGCCTCCACCTTCGCCAAGATCCCCGGCGTCAAGACCGGCATCGCGGCGCCCCCGTACGGCCCCGACGGCAAGACCCGCGCCGTCATGAGCAACTCCAACGGCAACAACATCTGGGCCGGCACCAAGAACCCCGACCTGACCTGGAAGTGGGTCTCCTACATGGGATCCGAGGCCTGCCAGTCCAAGGCCTCGCGCACGGGAACGTTCTTCCCCTCCATCCCCGCCTCCATGGAGGCCTCGGCGAAGGCGCTGTCCGCCGAGGGTGTCGACCTGTCGGTCTTCACCGACATGATGAAGAACAAGGTCCTCTACCCGTCCCCGGTCTACGGCAACGGCGCCGCCGTCCAGGACGCGCTGAGCCCGCTGTTCGAGGCGTACTTCGCCGGACAGAAGGACGACGCCGTCTTCGCGGACATGCAGCAGCAGAGCAAGACCCTGCTCGCGAAGAACTGAGCGACCGACAGCGACCCGTGACCCCGCCCGCCGAACGGCGCCGGCCTTCCGGCCGGTCCCTCCCCGGCGGGCGGGGCACCCCCGAAAGGCAGGACTCCGTATGGCAGACACCACCGCCCGGGTCGTGGCCCTGCGCGCGGCCGGCACCTCGTTCGTCGTGGAACTCTCCGAGCCGGTGCCCAGAGTCCTCCACTGGGGAGCGGACCTCGGCGAGCTGTCCGCGGCGGACCACGCCGCGCTCAGCCTGACCGCCGAGCCCGCGGTGCTCAACAACTCCATCGACGTCCCCCGCCGCTTCACCATCTGGCCGACCGAGGCCGACGGCTGGGCCGGCACCCCAGCCCACCACGGCCACCTGAACGGCGGGGCCGCCGCCCCACGCCTGACCACGACGGGCGCCACCTTCCGCGAGGACGCCGAAGGCGGCGAACTGGCCGTCACCCTCACCGAGGCCGCCGCGGGCCTCGACATCACCGTCACCTACCGGATGGAGCCGTCCGGCGTGCTCGCCGTGCACGGCGAGATCACCCGGCAGCGGACGGCGGACCCGGCCCCGTACGACCTCACCCAGGTCACCGCGGTGTTGCCGCTGCCCCGGCGGGCCGGCGAGATCCTCGACTTCACCGGCAAGTGGAGCCGTGAACGCTCCCCGCAGCGCCGCCCGCTCGGCTTCGGCACCTACGCCCGAGAGGTCCGCCGCGGCAAGCCCGGCCTGGACTCGCCCTACCTCGTCGCCGTCGGCGTACCCGGCTTCGGATTCCGCGAGGGCGAGGTGTGGGGCCTGCACGTCGCCTGGAGCGGCGACCAGCGCTACCTGGTCGAGCAGCTGCCCGAGGGCGCCGGCACCCACGCCGCAGTGCTCGGCGGCGGGGCACTGCTGCGCGCCGGCGAGATCCGGCTCGCCCCCGGCGAGAGCCACCGCACCCCCGTCTGCCACTACGCCTGGTCCGGCACCGGGCTCGACGGGCTCGCCGACCGCTTCCACACCCTGCTGCGGGCCCGCCCCGGCCACCCGCGCCGCCCCCGCCCGGTCATCCTCAACAGCTGGGAGGCGGTCTACTTCGACCACGACCTGGACCGCCTGCTGCGGCTCGCCGACCGCGCCGCCGAGGTCGGCGTGGAGCGGTTCGTGCTGGACGACGGCTGGTTCCGCGGCCGCCGCTCGGACCACGCGGGCCTCGGCGACTGGACGGTCGACCCGCTCGTGTGGCCGGCCGGACTGACCCCGCTCGCCGACCACGTGCGGTCCCTGGGCATGGAGTTCGGCCTGTGGGTCGAACCGGAGATGGTCAACCTCGACTCGGACCTGGCCCGCGAGCACCCGGACTGGATCCTCGCCCCGGCTCGCGGTGTCGGGCCCTCGGCCCGCCATCAGCACGTCCTGGACATCTCCCACCCCGAGGCCGGAGACCACCTGCTGACGGCACTGGACGCCCTGATCGAGAAGTACGCCATCGCCTACCTGAAGTGGGACCACAACCGGGAGGTGCACGAGGCCGTCCGCGGCCCGGCCGACAGCCCGGTGGCGCACGCCCAGATCCAGGCCCTCTACCGGCTGCTGGACACCCTCAAGGAGCGCCATCCCGCACTGGAGATCGAGAGCTGCGCCAGCGGCGGCGGCCGCGTCGACCTGGGCATCCTTGCCAGGACGGACCGGGTGTGGGCCTCCGACTGCAACGATCCGGTGGAACGGCAGTCCATCCAGCGGTGGACGGGCCAACTGCTCCCGCCGGAACTCGTCGGCGCCCATGTGGGCCCCACCCCCAGCCACACCACCGCACGCGTCAGCTCCGACACCTTCCGCCTGGCCACCGCGCTGTTCGGCCATCCCGGCATCGAACAGGACATCACCCGGTGCACACCGGAAGAGCTGGCCCGGCTCACCGCGTGGACGGCGCTGTACCGGGAACTGCGTCCGTTGCTGCACGGCGGCCGCACCGTACGCGCCGACCTCCCCGGCGACGCGACCCTGCTGCACGGCGTCGTCGCCCACGACAGCACGGCCGCGCTCTACTGCTGGGCTCGCGTGGCGACCTCCCCCGAGGGCCAGTCGGGCCGGGTACGACTGCCCGGTCTCGCCCCCGGACTCCGCTACCGGGTGCGCGTGCGTACCGAGATCGGCCTGCCGTCCTTCCACCAGACGAGCGGCCCGGCCTGGCTCACCGAGGCGATCGACGGCTGGGTCGCCCTCCCCGGCGCGGTGCTGACCTCGGCCGGTGTGCCGATGCCGCAGCTCAACCCCGAGCAGGCCCTGCTGATCGAGGTGCGGAAGGCCGGGTGACCCGTCCCGTGCCCCGGGCCGCCGTGCCCGCCCGGCGCCGTCGGCCGGACTACAGCGTTCCGGCGTCGGGCCAGTGGGCCCAGTGGGTGTTGGGGGGAAGCGTCGGCCGGTACCGGGACGGGTCCCCGGAGTCCAGGACCTCGGCCATCATCCGGAACGCTTCGCATCCTCCGGGCGTGACGTCTCCCAGGTCCTCCGGCTGGTGCCATTCGTCCAGCCGCAGCAGCACCGGCAGGTCGTCGGGGACACCGGCGCGCAGTTCGGCGCCGTCGGCCAGGAAGAGCACGCGGTGCGCGGGCGCCAGCAGACGGAACACCTCCTCCAGCGGTGTTCCGGCGGGGGCGGCGACCGGAAGGGCCTGCCCGCGCACCATCACCGGAACCCCTCCGGCGTAGACCTCCTCGTCGCCGAGAACGATCTCCTCCATGTTGCCCACCCGGTCGAGGAACTCGCCGAACCCCGGCTCGCCATGGGTCAGGCAGTTGCCGAACCGGTGCACGACGTCGATGAGATTGCCGGCGCGCGGGCAATAGCCCAGGAGTTCGGCCACCATCGCCCAGCGAGTCGAAGTCGCCGAACAGGTGGATCCGGGTGTCGACCGGGTAGTAGCAGTCGTTCGACAGGTCGGGGAACGTGGACTGATCCGCGCACAGGTCGAACTGCCCGAGGATGGACGAGGTGGTCATCACCCGGTACACCGTAGGGCCGGGCACCGACAGCGGAGCGCAGCATCGCGCGGCGTGACCCCAGGCGCCGAGGCACCCGCCGTTCCCCATCGACGTTCCCCAGGTGGTGCGCTGTTGGGCGCGGGCGCTCCGGGTGAACACGCGAGGGGGCGGACTGAGGCGGCGACCCGCTACCGGACCCCCTACTCCTCCTCGGTGTCCCCGGGCGCCGCCGTGGCCTGGCGGCCGAGCCAGTACAGGGCCGTGTCGACGTCGCGGGCTGTCCAGCCGTCCGCGTCGGGGCCGGAGCGGGCGAGGAGGTCGTCGAGGAGGTCCATGTAACGGCCGTAACGGCCCGGCGCCGGCGTCAGCTGGTAGCCCAGCCGCTCCAGGCCGAACTGCGCGCGGCGGTCGTAGACGGCCATCCGGTCCGGTGCGGCGGCGGTGAGCAGCGCCGAGGCCAGCGCGTCGCCGTTGCGGCAGCCGGGCAGGGAGAGCAGGGCCCTGCGGCCCTCGCGGGCGGCCGCGCCGCGCGGGGCCTCCGGGTCGCGGACCGCGCACACGGCGCCGGCCGTGACGGCCCGGACCTCCGTGTCGCGCAGGTTCATCAGCTCGACGACCCAGGCGGTGCTCGCCTGCAGACGCTTCCACACCACCAGCGCGGCGATGTCCGTCTTGCCCAGGCTTCCGGTGTCCCGGGCGCGCTCCGCGACCTCCGTCAGCACCTCGTCGTACGCGGCCGGGACGGCGGCCCGGTACGCCTCGCGGGCGGCGGACAGGGTGGACCAGACCCCGTCGGGGAGCGGGGTGAGTGCGGCGGTCGCGGAAGCGTTCATGCACCGATGGTGGCCGGTCTCGGCCCGCTCCGTGTGCACTTGGCCGCTTGTGATCGGTTCCGGCGCGATGTGCCGTCAGGATGGATCGGATCCAGCCACGTGCGCCGGCCTCCACCCCGGCCTGCAAGCGCGTCGTCGCGTCGAGCCGTGCCATGAGCGCGGCGATGCGACGTGTCGCGGTCCTCGTGCTCAGCCCCAGCTGACGGGCGGTCGCCTGGTCCTTGAGCCCGGAACGGAGCATGGCCGGCAGCGCGACCTCCTCGGGGTGGAGCCCTCCCCGCCGGCCGCGCGCGCCGGTGCGCCGAGCGGCTCGGCCCGGGCCGGGCCGGCCGGGCCGCTCCATGGACTCCGGGCAGCGGACCGAGCGGATGTCGACGCCGCGGCGCAGCCAGGCGGCGGTCGACGTCTCCTCGGCCTCGTCGGTGTGAGGGAGCCCGTCCGCGCGGTCGGGGTAGGGCGGCTTGTCGAGGATCACGCGGCGGGCACCTTCGTTACGAGGAGGCCGGCACCGGTCCGTTCCGGGCGGGGCTTCGACGCCGGCCGGATCAGGGACCTGCGGCCCCCGGCCGGGAGGCCCCGCCCGGCAGGTCTTACGGCGCCCGGGGGGACCGCGCGGCGGACGGGGCGTCGTCGTCCGGTTCGCCGCGGAGCGCCGCCAGGGCGAAGGCCACCGCGGAGGCCAGCAGGAGCAGCGCCAGCGGCCCCCAGACCGCCGGGATCGACCACATCGGCCACTCGTTGGCCGCCTGCACCCAGAGGATCACGATGGCCGCGACGCCCATGGCGACGCCGTGCCACCGCACCGCGCTCGCCGCGCTCGCATGACGCGGACCCGGCGCGAAGAGCGACCACAGCGCTCCGACGAGGCCCACCAGGCCGAACGAGAGGCCGGCGAGCGCGCCGCCGAGGCGGTCCTCGGGCCACTCCAGGGGCCCGTCGCTCGTCTCCTGCCGCCGTCCCGCGGCGTCCCGTACGTCGACGACCCGCCCCCGCCAGATCAGGCCGACGACCTTGTCGTCCGGCTCCATCTGCGACAGCACCGGACCGGTCTGCCGGAAGGTCACGTGCCACGGCTCTCCGCCGGACGGCAGCGACAACTCCGCCTCGGGTGACTTGCCGCGCTGACCGCTGTGCGTGTGCGCCGACCGTACGGTGAACCGCTGCTCCCAGCGGCAGTCCGACGCCTTGACGGGTACGGAGACGCACGGCGGCGCCGCGCGGAACTCCCGCTCCCGCTCCAGCGCACTGCGCGTCAGGAAGACCATCGCCACCCCGATGGCCAGCGCCACGACGGCGGTCAGCAGCCATATCCCGGCCGGTGCCCTCTTCCGCTCCGCCGATCCCACTGTGTCTCCTCACTCCGTGCGACCCCCGCACGCCCATCCGATCATGTCGTGCCGAGGGCTGCCCAGGCCCACTGCCGGCAGCGCACGACCCGTCCGGCTTGCCGGGTCGAAGCAACGAGAGGGGCACGTCGCCGTGCCGGCACGGCAACGCGGGCCGGCCCCCCCCGTAAGGAGGGACCGGCCGCGCTGTGTGCGGACGCGGATCAGGCCAGGCCGGTCGCCCGGATCACCGTCTGCCTCACCGTGTTGCCCCGCTTGTCCGAGGCGCGCACGCGCAGCGACAGGAACTCGGCCCGCCGCGGCGCGTCGAGGCGGACCCGGGCGGCGCCGTCGTCCGCACCGCGCAGCGCGAGCTTGTGCCACGTCCGGCCGTCGTCGTACGAGACCTCCACCGCGTCGGTGCGGACCGGCCCGGACGACGCCCCCGGCAACTGACAGGCTCCCACAGTGAGTTCGGCGTCACGTCGAGCCGCGCCGCCGGCGTCGGTGCGGATCCCGTAGTCGAGCTGCAGGAGCGGGAGCTCCTGCGCGTCGTCCGTGCGCGGCGTCCCGGAGGCGAAGCCCCACTCGGTGCGGGTCGCGGTGGAGTACGGGTACCCCTCCGTCCGCTCGGTCGACGTCACCAGCCGGTACCGGCCCGGGGCCGCCGGGACGTCTCCGCCCAGCCAGCCGCCCTCGGTGCGGGTGACCAGATCGCCGCCCCGGTAGAGCTCGTTCACCTGGGACGTGGTGCCCGGGCCGACCACACCCGCGTGGTCGCGGCCGCCGTCGCCCCATGCCGGGATGGTCACGTCGAGGACGTCACCTCTGCGCTGGGGCAGCCACTGGCTCTCGTTCATCCGCGGGTGCTCGACGGGCCCGAACCACTGGACGTCGGTGGTGCGCCCGGCCGGGTAGCCGACCAGCCCGGAGAACTGGATGGAGCGGATGCCGTTGGCGGCCTCCTCCATCCAGGTCGCCTCACCGGCCGGGGTGACCCAGTCGGTGCGCTCGGCGCCCGCCGTCGACAGCCGGGTTCCGCCGACCTTGACCCCGAGGTAGGGCTGGATGTCGTAGCGGAACTCGTCGACCTCCGTGCCGGGTTCGTTGCGGAATCCGACGTCGACGCGGGCCAGGCGGCGCTCGGCGGGCGCGTAGGTCTGCGTCAGCGGGATCGTGCCGTGCCAGGTGTGCACCAGGTCGTACAGGTAGTCCGTCTCGGCGTGGCCGACGACGCGCATCGGCACCGAACCGCTGCCGCTGTCCCGGATGCGGCCGATCAGGGTCTCGCCCTCGGTCCGGGAGATGCCCGCGACGACCAGGTCGGTGCGGCGGACGGGCTCCCGCAGCCGGCCGTTCTGGTCGTTCACCACGACCAGCAGTGCGACGCCCGCCTTCTGGGCAGCGGTGAACTGGTCGTCGGCCGCAGCGGCGACCCGGTCGTCGTCGTCCGGCACGAAGCGGACGACCGCCACCTTGCCCTTGGCGCCGGCGGCCGCGTACTCCGCCGCGGTGCCGTTGCCCGCGAACACGGCGGGCAGGGTCCTGGTGCCTTCGGCCGGGCGGCCGGAACCGGGCTGGAGCCACAGGTCGTCGAAGACCTGCGAGCCCGAGGAGAGCGCCAGCAGCGGCTGCTGCATGCGCCAGCGCACCGAGTACGCCAGGTCGCCCCCGGCCGCCTTCGGCATGGGCAGCGCCCACACGCTGTCGAAGCCGTCGCCGACCGTCGCGGTGTCCGTGATCGCCGGCGAGCCGTCCTTGAAGGACTGGGAGAAGTCCACGCGGATGTCGCTGTCCGTGGACGTCTTCGGCGTGACGACCTGGGTCCTGCGCAGCTTCGTCCCGTCCAGCGTCGTGTCGGTGTCGGTGGCGCCGACCACGACGCCGGTCCTGGCCAGCAATGCCCGGCCGAAGGAGGACTCGCCGTGGACGCCGCGGACGGCGCCCCAGGTCCAGACGGTGTACGTGCCCGGCGGGACGACGGTGTCGAGCACGCCGTCGAGGTCGGTGTAGAGGGCCTGCGCGTACTCGTCGCCCTTGCGCTGGTACATCACCAGGCCGACCATCGGGTCCCCGGCGCGGTCGGTGACGTGGACGCGCAGGTGGTGGTACTCGTCACGGGTACTGACCGCGAGCAGGGTGCGCGTGACGGCCTTGCCGTCGACGACGCCCTCGACGTGCCCGGTGAAGCGGGATCCGGCCGGGGCCCGGTCGAGCGCGGTGGTCACGGTGGTCGAGGCGGTGCCGTGGGCGGGGACGGTGAGCTGACGGTCCGCCACGGAGAACAGGCCCTCGGGCGCGTCCGGCGCGTCCACCCGCGGGGTGACGGTGACGGCGGTGTCACCGGAGTTGGCCCACTCCACGGTACGGGTCACGGTCCCGCCGGGCGCGCCGCCCGGGGGGTGGATCCCGGCGTCGGCGGTGGCGGTGGCCATGAGCGCGCTGCTGGTGGCGGCCACCGCGTCCACCCGGCCGTTGCCGCCCGCGTCCGCGGGGATCGCCGGTGTCGCGACGGCGGTGGAGACCAGGGCGTCCTTGATCCGGGCGCCGTTCCAGTCGGGGTGCTTCGCCGCAACCAGGGCGGCGACGCCCGCGACGTGCGGGGTGGCCATCGAGGTGCCGCTGAGGGTGGCGTACGAGCCCGTTCCGAAGGCCGCCCACTGCGAGCGGGCCGCCAGGATGTCGACGCCGGGAGCGGTGATCTCCGGCTTGGCCGCGTCGTCCCGGAAGCGGGGGCCGCGGCTGGAGAAGTCGGCGACGGCGTCGGAGGAGTCGACGGCGCCGACGGTGAGCGCGGCGTCCGCGGCGCCGGGCGCGGCCACGGTGCCCTCGTACGGGCCGGCGTTGCCGGCCGCGATGGTGAACAACGCGCCCGTCTCGGCGCTGAGTTCGTTGACGGCCTGGCTCATCGGATCGGTGCCGTCGGTGGGCTGGTCGCTGCCGAGACTCATGCTGATCACGCGCGCCTTGGCGTCGCGGGCGGCCCACTCCATGCCGCTGATGATCCAGGAGTCGGATCCGCTGCCCGCGTTGCTGAGGACCTTGCCCACGTGCAGTCGTACGCCGGGGGCGACCCCCTTCTCCTTGCCCGCGCACGCGGCGCCGTTGCCCGCGATGGTGGACGCCACGTGGGTGCCGTGGCCGTGGTGGTCGGCCACGTCCTCGCCGGGGACGAAGCTGCGGGAGTCGGCGACGACGCCGTCGAGGTCGGGGTGGCCGGTGTCGTACCCGGTGTCGAGGACCGCGACGTCGACGCCCTGGCCTGTGTCGCCCCCGGCCCAGACCTTGGGGGCGCCGATCTGCGCGACGCTGTCCGCGAGGTCGGCCTCGACCTTGCCGTCGAGCCACACCTTGCGTATGCCGCCCGACAGTGACGGTGCCGCCTGGGTGGTCTTTGCCGTCGATGCCGACGTCGGCTCGGTGAGGCCGGCCCAGAAGTCCGCAGCCTGGTCGTGGTCCTGTGTGACGGCGGTGCTGTCGATGCTGGTCAGCGCCCGTGCGCCGGTGGCTCCGTCGGGGAGGGACGGCGCCGCGAGCTTGCGGCGGGCGTCGGAGGAGTAGGTCAGGATGACGGGCAGGCCGTGGGACCGGGCGTCGTCGTAACCGTCTGCGATCAGCCGGGTGACGTTGAACAGGTCGGTGTCGAGCAGCCCGGCCGCGACGTAACGTTCCGCCGCGAACGGATAGACGTAGGTGTCGCCTTGCTGCGTGGTGATGCGGGCGTCGGCGCGGTGGCCGCCGGGGCCCTCCACGGTGATGGAGGCACGGCCGTCACCGCCGGGGGTGACGGTGACCCGGTCGCCGGTGATGAGGGTGACGGTGCGTGAGATGGAGCCGGGGGAGGCCCCGTTGGCCACGACGGCGTTGTCCGCCGAGGTGGAGGCGGTGGCGTGGTCACCGGCCGATGCCGGTGGGATCGCCATCAGCATCGCCGCGACGCCCGCGACGATCGGCAGGCCTGTTCGGCCCGGAAGGAGCGGTCTCACAGGGATCCTTCGCGTTAGATCCATCCAAGTTCCGCCGTATGCTAGCGAGTTAAACGATTCAACAAGCCGGGAAACAGAGGGCGGACCAAGGCGTCTTTCCGCCCGTTGTCGGGATCACGACAAGACGGGGCCCAACACCGTCAGGGCCGCGAAGGGCGCGCGGCGAGCACGGGCGCCGCGAGGTCGAGAAGTCCGGCGCGTACGACCGTGCCACGCTCCGGCAGTCCATCGGTGTGTACTCCGTCAGCAGCCACCGCGCGCAGTGGAGAGGGAGCGATGCGGGCACACCGATCGCGAGATTCGCCCGTACCCCGCGACGTGGGGTCGTGTCCTGGGCGGCACGGCCGTGCCGGTCCGCACGCCGTCGACGGGCCGCGCCATCGCCTTCCCCCTGCTCCCCGTCGCCTCGACCCCGGGCGGAAGTCCGTCACGGCCGCCCGTGTGACGGCCTACCGCGGTGCGCCGAGGCGGTCGACCAGGTCGTGCCAGCCGGCGTTCAGTCGCTCGGTGGACATCCCCCGGGCCGTGAGCAGGTGGTCGACGAGAACGGTGTCGAGGTAGCCCAGCAGCGTGTGCCCGGCCAGTTCGACGTCGCCGGGGGCGCCCGCCTGCCGGAGCAGCAGTGTCAGATGCGTGAGCCTGAGCTGGTACGACGGGTTGAAGCGCCGGTTCTGCTCCCGGCGTGCGGCGATGTAAAGGTCGCGGTGCACGCGCTCGTGGCGTATCACAGCGGGACCGAAGGCGCGCAGCCGTTCGACGGGCGGGGCGTCCGGCCCCAGCGGCGGCGGACCGGTGAGGAAGGCCGCCTGGATCTGCTGCTCGATGTGGTCGAGCAGCGAGAGCATCAGCCCCGTGCGGTCGCCGAAGCGCCGGAAGACCGTCCCTTTGCCGACCTCGGCCGCGGCGGCGACGGCCTCCATGGTCACGTTCGCCGCCCCGTGCTCGGCGGCGAGTTCGGCCGCGACTTCCAGAAGACGCCGGCGGTTGCGTGCGGCGTCGGCGCGCAGCCGCGGCGGCTCGCCCGCCGGTGTGAGGGTGAGGTCCGCCGGTCCGGCGGAGGCGTCGCGCGCGGGTGAGACGGCGCGGGGCGGCTCGGTCATGGGCACAGCGTAGCTGCGGGAATGAAAGTGGACCGCGGTCCGTTTTGCTGGTAGACATGTAACCGGACCATGGTCCGCTTTCAGCTACCAGGGAGAACCCTCATGTCCGTCCGCATCCTCGCCCTCGTCGGCAGCCTCCGCGCCGGTTCGCACAACCGCCAGCTCGCCGAGGCCGCCGTCAAGCACGCTCCGGAGGGCGTCGAGATCACGCTCTACGAGGGCCTGGCCGAGATCCCCTTCTACAACGAGGACATCGACGTCGAGGGCACCGTGCCCGAGGCCGCCGCCCGCCTGCGCGCCACCGCCGCCGCCGCCACCGACGCCTTCCTGCTCTTCTCGCCCGAGTACAACGGCACCATCCCGGCCGTCCTGAAGAACGCCATCGACTGGCTGTCCCGCCCGTACGGCGCCGGCGCGCTGTCCGGCAAGCCGGTCGCCGTGGTCGGCACCGCCTTCGGCCAGTACGGCGGCGTGTGGGCCCAGGACGAGGCCCGCAAGGCGGCCGGGATCGCCGGTGCCGCGGTCCTCGCGGACGCCAAGCTCTCCATCCCCGGCTCCGTGACCCGTTTCGCCGAGACCCACCCGGCCGACGACTCCGAGGTCGTCGAGGGCCTGACCCAGGTCATCCAGCAGCTCTCCCAGGCCGGCGCGACCGCGGCCGCCTGACCCCCTCCGGCACGAGGACCCCGCGGGCCACGGCCCGCGGGGTCCCGGCGTTCGCTCCATCCGATGTCACGCTGTGCCCGCCCCGCCCCCGCACACGGACAGCGTCGTCCCCGCACTGCGAGCCGCCGGGGCCCGGCCCGCCGGCGCCCCACCCCGCCCCGTTCTTGGCCCCCGCGATAATCCGTTGCCCCCGGTGGACGCCCCGGGAGAGCATCGCGGGATGGTCACGACCCCGCCCGACGGCCGCGCCGGAATCGACGCCTCCCTGGTCAAGCGCCTGCTCGCGGCGCAGTTCCCCCAGTGGGGCGAGCTGCCCGTCACCCCGGTGGAGGTCGACGGCTGGGACAACCGCACCTACCGCCTCGGCGACGCCATGACGGTCCGTCTGCCCACAGCCGAGGGCTACGTCCCGGCGGTGGCCAAGGAGAACGAGTGGCTGCCCCGCCTCGCGCCCTCGCTCCCCGTCGCCGTCCCGCCGATCCTCGGCATGGGCGCCCCGGGCGAGGGCTATCCCTTCCCCTGGTCCGTCCGCGGCTGGCTGCCCGGTGAGACGGCCGCCCTGGACCGCATCGAGGACCTCCCGCGATTCGCCGGCTCGGTGGCCGAGTTCCTCCTCGCTCTCCAGAGCTGCGATCCCACCGGCGGCCCGTCCGCCGGCCGGCACAGCTGGTACCGGGGCGCGTCGCCCGCCCACTACGACGACGAGACCCGCCGCTGCCTGGCCTTCCTCGACGGTCAGGTCGACACCGCCCGCGCCGGCGCCGTCTGGGACGCCGCCCTCGCCGCCGAGTGGCACGGCCCGCCCGTCTGGTTCCACGGCGACATCGCCTCGGGCAACCTCCTCGTCGCCGACGGCGAACTCACCGCCGTCATCGACTTCGGCACCTCCGGCGTCGGCGACCCCGCCTGCGACCTGGTCATCGCGTGGACCATGTTCTCCGGCGACAGCCGTGAGACGTTCCGTCGCACGGCCGGCCAGGACGACGGCACCTGGGCACGCGCCCGCGGCTGGGCGCTGTGGAAGTCGCTGCTGGTCCTCACCGACACCCTGGCCACGGACCCCGTCCGGGCCGCGGACAACCGGCGGGTGATCGCCGAAGTCCTCGACGACCACGACCGGTTCGCGCGGGCGACGACGGCGTGAGCACGCCGGTTCAGCCCCGGCCGGCCAGTCGCCACAGGTGCAGGGACGTCCGGTCTGCGGAGACCGTGTACCAGGTGCCGTCCCCCGCCGAGCGGACCGGCCCGGAGACGGGGAAGGGGTAGCGGACCTCGCCGCGCAGCGTCATTCCGCCCATGCCGACGAGCCAGTGGCGGACCGGGCCGTGACGGGCGTCGCACTCGGAGGTGCCGACGACCACGGTGTCCTCGTCCAGGAAGGCCGCTTCGCCGTCCCAGTACACCCGGTCCGTGCCCGTCGCGTCCGGGTGCGCCGGCACAGTGCCCTGGGCGTCCAGTTCCCGGAGGACCGCGCCGTCCTCCGCCGCGCGCAGGGAGAGGGACCACTGACCGAGGCCGACGGTCAGCAGGCGCCGGCCGGACGGGCTCACCGACAGCAGCATCAGCTCGTCGCCGATCAGCTCGACGGCGAGCCGCCGCCCGTCCCACCGTCCCCACAGCACGGGCGAGCCCTCCTCGCCCTCGGCGATGCCCAGGCCCATCTGCGCCGGGTCCGGGTGCGGCGCGGGGTACGAGGCGGAGGCCACCGTCCCGGTCCCGGCGCGTCCCAGGACGCCGCCGTCGTCGGCGTCCAGGACGAGCCACCACTCCAGGTCTTCCGCCCCCACCTCGTCGTCGCCGCCCAGCGGTCCGCGGACGTGCGCCCACACCAGCCTGCCGTCCCCGGACACCGCGGCCGAACCGCCGTCCGGGTAACGGTGCTCCTCGTCGTCGGCGTACTCGGCGGACGACGTGTGCATCAGGCCGCATGCCGCGCTCCAGCAGGCGTGCCGCACCTCCCACCGTGTCTCCCCGGTCGCCTCCACGGCACGCACGGCGTGGACACCCGCGAACACCGCCATGTCACCCAACGGCGACACGGTCGCCGAACCGAGGCGACGTGTCCAGGGAGCCGGGAATCGCACCTCCGTGCAGCGCCCGCCCGCCACCGCCGCGTCCAGGTCGAGAACGACCAGTTCGCGGTCACCGCGCTGCACGAGCGCCCGGCGTCCGGGCCGGTGCAGCACCTCGGGAGCGTCAGCGACCGCGGGGTCCAGCGGTGCGGGGACGGTGGCGACGAGACGGGACTCGGTCACGGGATCCTCCGGAGCGCGGGGGGTGCCCGGGGCCTCAGCCCGCCCGCTCCGCCGCGCTGCGCTCCACGCAGAACTCGTTGCCCTCCGGGTCGGCGAGGACCACCCAGCCCGAGCCGTCGGGACGTCGCTGGTCGTCGACCTGCGTCGCGCCGAGCAGGAGAAGGCGCTCGACCTCCTCGTCCCGGGTGCGGTCCTGCGGCTGGACGTCCAAGTGCACGCGGTTCTTGACGCTCTTGGGATCCGGAACGGTCACGAAGAGAAGGCCGGGACCACCGTCGATCTCGATCAGCGCCTCCGGGTCACCGGGCTTGTCGTCGTCGTGAAGGGGGCGGTCCAGGACGAGGGCCCAGAAGCTGCCCAGGCGGTAGGCGTCGGCGCAGTCGATCGTGACGTGGTGTATCGCGGAGGTCATGCGACGGATTCTTGTCGGCGCCAGTGGATCACGGCAATGCCCGCGGCGCTCCGCCACGCCCTCGAGCCCGCGGTGGCGGAAGGGCGCGAGCGGTGGCCGGTGAGGTGCGCACCGACGGGCATCCACTGCGGCGCACCGACTGATCGCCATGCGGTAGCGGGGTCTGCACGCACCGCACGGCCGTGCCCCGGCGGATGGGTGCGAGAAGGCTGCTCAGCCGGTGGCGGCGAGCGCGGTTACGAATGCGGCGGCGTCGATCGTGCCGAGGCCCGAGGCGAGGTCGTAGCCCTTGGCGGCCCGGAAGCCGTCCGGGCCGTTGTCACCCTCGGTGATGTCGACGATGCCGCCGTCCGGCCGCCTGGCCAGCGTGTAGAGCGCGGCGTGGACGTCGCCGAGCCTCCTGCCGGCCTTCTCGTTGGCCAGCGCGACGACCGCGGCGAACAAAGGGGCGGCTTCGCTGCTCCCGCCCACGGTGATCCACCCCTTCCCGGCCGGCAGGAAGCTCTGACGGATCAGCGCGCCCGCGGTCGTCGAAGCGCTCATGGACAGATCCGGCGTTCCACGCCGCCGACCGACCGTCCTCTGCACGCCGTCCTGGTAGGCGGGGCGCTCGAATGTCTGCGAGGGGCCGCCTCCCGTGGCACCCAGCCCGCTGCCGGCATCGTTCCAGACGGTGTCGGCCGCGGTGCGCGCGCCGTCGGCGTCCAGATGCAGGCGGGAGCCGCCCACCGAGACGACGCTGGGGTCCGATCCCGGCCAGCTCACGGACCTGACCCGCGTGTCGTCCTTCCCGATCCGCGGCGCGGCGCCCCAGTCACCGGCCGCGGCGACCAGCGTGGTTCCACTCCGCACGATGCCGGCGAAGGTCTTGCCGGCCGTCTTGAACGCGGCGACCGGTTGACGGGTGTTGCCCGCGGCCTGGTACTCCTGGGCCGCGTAGCTGACGGAGATGACGTCGGGCACGTCCTGCCGCAATGCCGTGAAGACCACCGGGAACAGCGTGGCGGCCGCCCGGCCGGCGGTCACGCCGATGTCCGGGGGCACGGGGGAGGGGCCGCCGGGCCGGGGCCCGGGGGACGTCGACACGGTCGGTGCGAGCGCGGGCGGTGCGGGCGAGGGCGGTCGCCGGGGCACACCGAGCTCCGCGACCACGATTCTCGCGTCGGGTGCCATCATGTGCGCGACCTGCACGTCGAGTGTGGCCTCGACGGCCCCGGCGACCATCTGCGGATTGCCGGCGTCGAACGGGGCCCGTTCGCTCTCGCTGGTGAAACGTCTGATCACGAGCTGGGGATTCGGGAGTCTCATCGCCGCACTGAACTCCGCCAGGTCCTCCTCGAGGGTGGGGGGCGCCGTCACGGTGAAGACGGCGATGGTGCGGCCCTTGCCCTTGAGCCCCCGGGCGTTGAGCTTGTCGATTCCGTACGCCTTGCGGATCATGTCCAGCGTGTAGCAGGGCGCCCCGAGACGTCGCTCGCACTCCTGGACGCCGGGCAGCGTGGCGAACGGCTTGGGCGCCGGACGGCTGCGCGGTGCGGAGGCGCTCGGGGAAGCGGAGGACCTGCCGGCAGCGGAGAGCGTGCCGTCGCCGGTGCAGGCGGTGGCGCTCAGAGCCAGAGCCAGCGCGCCGAGCACGGTCCGCCGCGCGCCGTCGGTTCCGGTCATGCCTCCCAGCCTGCGGCCGGAGCGGCCGCAGGGCCCGGACCTGCTGGGGCAAACGGGTGATCGGCAGGCGGCCCCGCCGCGACGGCCGCCCGGCACCGCCGTGGCCGAGCGGGACGAATACGACATGCAAGTGACGCAGGAGGGAACCCCATTCGTCCGGTAGGGAGCGATGAGGGTGCCGGACCGCACTACGATCGCGCGATGGCTGAACAGACCTTCCTCGCCCACGGCCCCCGGGTGGCCATCCGGCGGATCGCCGTCCAGGACCACGACGAGATCGGCGCCCTCACCCGGGAGAGCGCCTCGCTGCACGGGCCTTGGCTGCCCTCCCGGGAGTTCACGACCGAGGCGTTCGGGGAGTACGTCGCGAGGTTCGACCGCCCGACGCACGAGGGGTTCGTGATCTGTCTGCGCGAGACGGGCGCGATCGTCGGCGGCGTGAACATCAACAACATCGTCCGGGGCCCCATTCAGAGCGGTGCCCTGGGTTACGTCGCGTACGCGTCGACCACCGGGCGCGGCTACATGACGGAGGGGCTGCGGCTCGTCATGGGATACGCCTTCACGGAACTCGGGCTGCACCGGCTGGAGGCCAACATCCAGCCCGCCAACGTCGCGTCGATCCGGCTGGTCGAGCGGCTGGGCTTCGAGCGCGAGGGCTACTCGCCGCGATTCCAGTTCCTGGACGGCGCCTGGCGGGGGCACGAACGCTGGGCCGTGACCGCCGAGATGGCCGACGGCGACACGGGGGAGTGAGGTGGGGGCGCCGTGCCCGCCGCGGGCCGTCGCCCCTTCGGGTGGTCGCGCGCCCCGCGCTCGCGGGGGCCGCCGACGGGGTGCCGTGCGTGGTCGGTCGGGTCCGCCCGCGCTGCGGTGTTAGCGTCCAGGCCATGGACGACAGCGTTTACGTGGGCAATGCCGGTGAGGACGCGCCGCTCGACCGGGGTTGGCTGCTGGGGCACTTCAAGGAGGCGGGCGACCCCCGGCACAGTGACGCTGTGGAGATCAAGTGGGGTGTCCATCCGGCCGGCGACGAACGCGGGGAGTGGGTGCGGGGCGAGGAGCGGACGGCGCTTCAGGTCCTCATCAGCGGGCGGTTCCGGCTCGAGTTCCCGGGCCGTTCGGTGGTGCTCGCGCGGCAGGGGGACTACGTCGTGTGGGGCAAGGGCGTGGACCACTCGTGGGTGGCGGAGGAGGACTCCACGGTGCTGACCGTCCGCTGGCCGTCCGTTCCGGGCTACGCGGTCCCGGCCGCCGAGGACGCGTAGCCCCCCCCGGCGGCCCGTGGGGCGCTGGCTCGAAATTTTCGGCGCCGCGGCCGAGTTGAGTCGCCCGTTGTGGGTGGCTGTTCCTGCGTCCCCGTGCTGATCAGGGAAAAGGCGCTCAGATCCGCATCATCTGGGCGAGGTGACGTGTCCGCCGCCGTGGCTGGATCTTTTCGCTCGGCATCGTCAATTCACTGTTGCCGCACCGTAAATCCGCACGTGGTCGGCATGGCGTGGGAACGCTCCCACGGCTGCCGGCTGACCGACTTTCGGACAATGATCTCCGCAGTGATGACAGCGGACGAACATGCTGAAACGATCCACCACGTCGCGCGAGCATCACTCGCACGTCACCTCGCGGAGGCGTCAAAGGCCTCCAATGTTCCCGTCCCCAGCGGCCGTTCACACGGCCGGGCACAAGGAGCTCCACGAGTGACGAACCATCCCGCTGTCACGGGCGCCACTTCACCGCCGAATCCCTCTCCCACCCGCCGTGCGCGCAGCGCACGCGGCCGCGTCGCAGCGGCCGCCGCCGTGGCCATGGCCGCCCTCATCGCCCCCGTTCTCCCGGCCACCGGTGCCTCCGCCGCGCCCGGCGGGGACGGTTCGGCGCCCGGCAAGATCGTGGCGGAGTCCCGGCCCGGGGCGCGTTCCGTCGCCCTTTCCGCCGCGCAGCGCAAGCAGCTGCTCAAAGCCGCGTCCGACGGGCGTGCCGCCACCGCCCGCGCCCTCCAACTGGGCGGCAAGGAGGCGCTGATACCCAAGGACGTCATCAAGGACGCCGACGGCACCGTGCACACGCGCTACGAGCGCACCTACGCCGGCCTCCCTGTCGTCGGCGGTGACCTCGTGGTCCACGAGCGCGGCGGCACCCGCACCGTCAGCAAGGCCTTCTCCGCGCGGGTCACGGTGCCCACCACGAAGGCCGCCGTCACCGCCGCGAAGGCGAAGAAGTCGGCCCTCTCCGCCGCGAGGAGCGAGCGGACCCAGGACCCCGCCGCGGACGGCGCGCCCCGTCTCGTCGTGTTCCTCGGCAACGGCAAGCCCACGCTCGCCTGGCAGTCCTTCGTCACCGGCACGCAGGAGGACGGCACTCCGAGCCGGCTGAGCGTCGTGACGGACGCGGCGACCGGCAGGCAGCTCCAGAGCGTCGAGCAGATCAAGGCCGGTACCGGCAACAGTCAGTACAGCGGCCAGGTGCAGATCGGCACCGTGAACAACGGCGGCGGCTACGAGCTCACCGACCCCGAGCGCGGCGGGCACAAGACCTACGACCTGACCGGCGTCGGCGGCATCGGCAACCTGGTCACGGACGACGACGACGTCTGGGGCGACGGGACGATCGCCGACCGCCAGACCGCCGCTGTGGACGCCGCCTACGGCCAGCGCGAGACCTGGGACTTCTACAAGGAGCGCTTCGGCCGCAACGGCATCGCCGACAACGGTGCCGGGGCCTTCTCCCGGGTCCACTACGGCGACAGCTACGCCAACGCCTTCTGGAACGACGGCTGCTTCTGCATGACGTACGGCGACGGCCGCGAGAACGCCCACCCGCTCACCGAACTCGACATCGCCGCACACGAGATGAGCCACGGCGTCACCTACGCCACCGCCAACCTCACCTACTCCGGGGAGTCCGGCGGCCTCAACGAGGCGACCAGCGACATCATGGGCACGGCCGTCGAGTTCTTCGCGAACAACCCGGCCGACGTGCCCGACTACACGATCGGCGAGCTCGCCGACGTCCGCGGCACCGGCAAGCCCCTGCGCTACATGGACCAGCCCTCCAAGGACGCCTCCGCGAAGGGTACCTCGCAGGACTACTGGACACCCGAGACCCGGAAGCTCGACCCGCACTTCAGCTCCGGCGTGGCGAACCACTTCTTCTACCTCCTCTCCGAGGGCAGCGGGAAGAAGACGATCAACGGCGTCGCCTACGACAGCCCCACCTACGACGGCCTGCCGGTCGCCGGCATCGGCCAGGCCAACGCGGCCGACGTCTGGTACCGGGCCCTGACCACGTACATGACCAGCAGCACCGACTACGCGGGGGCCCGCGTCGCCACCCTCCAGGCGGCCGCCGACCTGTTCGGGCAGGGCAGCGCCACCTACGAGGCCGTCGGCAACGCCTGGGCGGCGGTCAACGTCGGCGCCCGCTACGTGAACCACATCGCCGTCGTGGCACCCTCCACCCGCCCGGTCGCCGTCGGGCAGCCGACGACCCGTCAGATCGAGGCGGTGGGCTCGAGTCCCGGCCGGCTGGCCTACTCGGCGGACGGCCTGCCCAACGGCCTGTCCATCGACGCCCGCACGGGCCTGATCAGCGGCACACCGAAGAAGGCAGGCACCTTCAAGACGGCCGTCACCGTCAAGAACACTGCCGACCCGACGGCCAAGCGCACGGTGCGGTTCGACTGGCCCGTGCTGGCCTCCGGCGGGCGGTTCTTCGTCAACCCGGCCCGCTTCGACATCCCCAACTGGAAGTCCGTCGAGTCCCCGCTGATCGTGACCGGCCGCAAGGGCAACGCGCCCAGCGACCTCAAGGTGACCATCGACCTGGTCCACCCGTGGATCGGCGGCCAGGTCGTCACCCTGGTCAGCGAGAACGGCACGGAGATCCCCGTGAAGCCCTGGTACTGGGACACCGGGGAGGGCGAGCTCCACGTCACATACACCGTCGACGCCTCGGCGGTGCCCGCCAACGGCACCTGGAAGCTGCGCGTCCAGGACGACACTCCGGGCATCTTCACGGTCGACCCCGGCTACCTCGACCGCTGGAGCCTGACCTTCTGACGCCTGCCCCATCGCTAGGACAGCGCCGCGCCCGGTCCGCCGGGCGCGGCGCCACGCGCACGCGGCACGCACGGCGTTCGTGACCCGGGCACGTCACGACTCAACGGAATCCGGGGCCCGCGGGACCCGGCCGCACCCGGTCCGTCCGGCAGGCGCCGATAATCGACGTATGAGTCAGCGGAATGCTTCGAACACCACGCTGGGTGACTTTCTGCGCGCCTGCCGTTCCCGGGTGAACCCCGGGGACGTGGGCCTGCCGGACGACGGGCGGCACCGCCGGGTGCCGGGGCTCCGGCGGGAGGAGCTCGCACAGCTCGCGAACGTGAGCGTGGACTACGTGGTACGCCTGGAGCAGGGCCGTACGGTGCACGTCTCGACGGCCGTCCTGGAGTCCCTGGCGCGGGCCCTGCGGCTGCGGCCCGACGAGCGGGACTACCTGCTGCGGGTCGCGGCGGCCGGCGCGGAGCCGCGGACCTCAGCGCCGACGCGCATCCGGCCGCAGACGCAGACCCTGCTGAACGGGCTGCAGGAGTTCCCGGCCCTCCTGCTGAACCACCGGCTGGACGTCCTGGGCTGGAACCCGCTGGGCGCGGCCCTGCTCACCGATTTCTCCGCCCTGCCGGAGACCGAGCGCAATCTGGTGCGCCTGGCGTTCCTGGAACCGGCCTTCCGCGATCTCTACGCCGACTGGCGCACGGTCGCCCGTGAGTGCGTGGCCTACCTGCGGATGGGCGCGGCGCGGGACCCGCACGACGCGCGGCTCGGGGCCCTGGTCGACGAACTCTCCGCCCATGACGCCGACTTCCGCCGCTGGTGGTCGGACCACCGGGTACGGACCCGGGCCGCCGGCGAGAAGACCTTCCGGCACCCGGTCGCCGGCACGATGACCCTGGACTTCCAGAGCCTCGTCGTCGGCGACGATCCGGACCAGACCGTGTTCGTCTACACCGCGCAGCCCGGCACACCCGCCTACGACGCGCTGCGCTTCCTGGCCACGTGGTCGGCGAGCCCCGCGGCCGTGCGCCGGTGAACGGGTGAACCGGGTGGCCAGGTGACCGGATCTGCCTGGTACTGCCGTTCCCAGGCAGGCGTCTCCTACGGTTGAGGCGTCTCTGGCCCACCCCGCGGCCCTCGCACACGCTGGAAACACGTCGACGGAACGACCCCCAGTGATCATGAGGAGCCCATCACCATGACGACGTGGTTCATCACCGGCGCATCCCGCGGATTCGGTCTCGAAATCGCCCGGCAGGCCCTGGAGCAGGGCGACAATGTCGTGGCCACCGCCCGCAACCCCCGTGCCGTGGAGGACTCCCTCGCGGCACACGCCGACCGGCTGCTGGCAGTGCCGCTCGACGTGAACGACGAGGGGCAGGCGCGGGCCGCCGTCGACGCCGCCGTCGCGCGGTTCGGCACCATCGACATCCTCGTCAACAACGCGGGCCGGGGCCTGCTCGGCGCGGTGGAGGAGACCAGCGACGCCGAGGCGCGCGCGGTCTTCGACACGAACGTCTTCGGGCTGCTGACCATGACCCGGGCCGTGCTGCCCGTCATGCGGTCCCGGCGTTCGGGACGGATCATCAACCTCAGTTCCGTCGGCGGTTTCGTCGGCTGGGCCGGCTGGGGCCTGTACTGCGCGACCAAGTTCTCCGTCGAGGCGGTGACCGAGGCCTTGCGCCTGGAGTTGGCGCCGCTCGGCATCCAGGCGACCGCCGTCGAGCCGGGCCCCTTCCGCACCGACTTCCTGGACTCCTCCTCCCTGCACCGCACCGAGCGGGTCATCGAGGACTACCAGGAGAGCGCGGGCGGCATGCGGGACTGGGCGGACGACAGCAACCACGCCCAGGACGGCGACCCGGTGAAGGCGGCCACCGCCATCATCACCATCGCCCGGGCGGACGAGATGCCCGCCCGGATCCCGCTGGGCAAGGCCAGCCTCGCCGACGTGGAGAACAAGCTCGCCGGTGTGGCCCGCGAGATCGAGACGTGGCGTGACCTGGCCCTGTCCACCGACTTCGCCTCGTGACCGGGTGAGCCCGCGGTCTTCCCGCAGGGCCCGGGGTCTGCGCCGTCACGACGGCGCAGACCCCGGGCCGCGCCACGTCGCGGCACCGCGCGCAGGCAGTCACCCGGACCTGTCCGTCGAGGTCGTCAGGACGAGCCGGGACGACCAGACCGAGGTGATCCTCGACGGCCGTCCAGAACCCCGACGCCGTCCCCGAATGGCGCGACATCGCCACGGAACTCGCCGATCCGCAGAACCTGCCGGCCGTCCCGCGCTTCCGCTCCGTCGAGGAGAAGCTCGAGAGCGTCGCGGCCGGGCGCGGGGTCGTGGTCCTGCCGCTGTTCACCGCGACGTACCACACCCGTGCCGACATCGCCCACCTCGAGATCGAGGACATCGGCCCCAACCGTGTCTGCCTGGCGTGGGACAGCACTCGACACGACGCGCTGATCGAGGAGTTCGCCGGCATCGCGGTCGCCTCCGCCGACTCGTCCGCATGACTGCTGAACGGTTTCCGCAATCGATCCGTATTGAGGAAACAGGCGAGAGGAGCGGCCCCGCGCGATCGCGCGGCGGGGCGGTCGAGCAGGGAGAGACGCGGATGCAGCTTGACGTGGTGCAGGAGCCGGAGCCGACGAGCGCCGTCGGGGAGTCCTTCGTCTGGGTCGAGAACTGGGGAGCCCAAGCCATCTGCCGGACGGACGACCCGGATGTGCTGTTCGTGCCGGGCGCCGCCCAGAAGCGCGTGAAGGCGGTCTGCGGCGCGTGCCCCGTGCGCACCGAATGCCTCGCCGACGCCCTCGACAACCGCATCGAGTTCGGGATCTGGGGCGGCATGACCGAGCGCGAGCGCCGCGCCCTGCTGCGCCGCCGGCCCACCGTCACCTCCTGGCGCACGCTCCTGAGGACGGCCCGTCAGGCCTACGAGCGCGGTCCGGAGCAGGCCTCGGCCTGAACACGCCTGATGCCCGGGGCGGTTGGGCATCGCCGACCCGGGCCCGGAGCCGGGCGCGGTCGCGGCCAGCACCCGTACGAAGATCCCCGGCGTCTTCGCCGCGGGTGACGTCGTGGACCA
>NZ_JBSFLB010000010.1:0-111344 GCF_053598835.1 Streptomyces sp. NPDC001070 | reverse complement strand
GCGGGGCGGGGCCGCCGGGCGACGCGGCCCGGCGGCCCACCGAGGCGGCGCCGATGACCGCCGCGTCCCGGGGGTACGCGGCGGTACGGACATCGGGGAGGGAGGACGGCCCCCGCGGTGTCGCGCACGCCCCGGACGAAGGAGCCGGAGATCACTTCCCAGGCACCCGTGACGGAGCCCCCCACCACCAGGACGGACGGGCGGGAAGCGGGTGATCCACGGGCCGAGGGCGCGGCCGAGGGCCGCGAAGGGCGCGTCGAGTACGGCCCGGGCGTCGGCCCGGCCCGTCGTACAGGGCGGGCCGACGCGGCGAACCCGCCTCAGGTCCGGGGGCCGGTGCCGTTGATCGCGGAGGTGATGGGCCGGTCCTCCACGTAGGCGTCGAACCCGACGATCCTGCCCTCCTCGACGGTGAAGACGTGCACGATCGCGGAGTCGAAGGGCTGTCCGGTGTCGCGCCCGGTGCCCCGGGTGCGGCCCACCGCGACGACCTGTCCGCCGGCCTCGAAGAGCCGCTCGATCTCGATGCGGCTCTCGATCAGGTCGAAGGTCTTCTTGAAGAACGCGGCGAACCCGGCGAGCCCGGAGTACGTGCCGCCGTAGGGCAGTGTCTCGGTCACCCGGATCCGGATCTCGGGCGAGGTGATGGCCTCGAGCGTGTCGCGGTCGGAGCGCAGCATGGCGTCGTACATCGCCTCGGCGACCTCGCGGGGGGCCGAGGTCCCGGTGCCGGGTGTCTCGGGCATGGCGATCTCCTGAGGTGATTCAAAATTCAACGGTCGGGGAGGTTGTCGGATCGTAGGCGAGCATATGGGGAGCGCGGGCCCCTTCACCGGGCTGTGCTGCGAGGTGGGGATCAGAGTGTCTTGATCAGGCCGCCGTCGATGGTGAAGTCGGCGCCCGTGACGTTGCCCGTCCGGTCGCTGGCGAGCATGAGGATCAGGTCCGCGACCTCCTCGGGGGTGGTGATGCGCCCCGTGGCGAAGCCGCCCAGGCCCGCGACGAGCTCCTCGACGGCGCTGTCGAGGTCCTTGCCCATGGCCTTCGCGACACGGTCGGCCATGCCGTTCTCACCGGTCCAGATGTCGGTGGACACCGGGCCCGGGGCGATCGAGTTCACGCGCACCCCGAGCGGGCCGACCTCCTTGGACAGGGCCTTGGAGAAGTTGGTCAGAGCCGCCTTGGAGGCGGTGTAGTCGATGACGCCCGGGTCGGGCAGGAAGGCGTTCACCGAGCTGACCGTCACGATGGCGCCACGGGCGGTCAGCAGCTCCGGCAGGGCGGCCCGGCATGCCCGCACCGCGCTCATGAGGTTGAGGTTCATGGTCGCGAGCCAGTCCTCGTCGGTGACCGAGAGGAAGCCGCCCAGTCGCGGCTGGACGGCGCCGACGTTGTTGACCAGCACGTCGATACGGCCGAACCGCTCCACGGCGGTCGCGACCAGCCGCTCGACCCCGGCGGGGGTCGCCAGGTCGCCCGCCACCGGCACGACCTCGTACGAGGAGGCGAGCTCCTCCAGGCCCGCGCCGGGATTGCGGGCGCCCGCCACCACCCGCGCGCCCTCCTCGGCGAAGGCGCGGACGGCGGCGAGCCCGATGCCCCGGCTGGCTCCGGTGACGACGACGGTCTTGTCCTTGAGGTGCAGGTCCATGGCGCTTCTTTCTGGATTGATTGATACAGATCCCGGGCCGGGGTGTGGCCTCGCGCTCCGGGTGGTGGTTGAAGGCTAAACCGATCTGGAATGTTCAATCAAGTACATTCGGCCCTTGCGCGATGTGATCCACGCCTGCTCTCAGCATGGTGATCCGCGGTCCGCGCGGTCAGTCGAGCGCGTCGAGGAAGCCGGTCAGCACATGGCGCAACGCGTCGGGCCGCTCCAGGTGGAGGTCGTGGCCCGTACCGGGAACGCCGACGGCCACCGCCCGCGGCTGCCGCCGGCACATCTCCTGGGCCTCCTCCGGACCGATGAACCCCTTCTCGGCGAGGACGACCAGCGTGGGGCACCGCAGCGCGTCCCACTCCTTCCAGAAGGAACGCTCCGCGTTCTCCCGGAGGGACGCGACCATGACGTCGCGGTCGAAGCGCGGCCACCAGCCGTCGTCGCGCCGCTTCAGGCCTTCGGCCCAGCCCTGCCCGACCGGGCCGCCGCCGAGGAACACGGCGGCGGCTTCGGGCGACGCGAACGGCACCGGCCAGGAGTCCAGCCACGCCCCGATGTCCGCCGGCACTCCCGGGTTCGGGCCGCCGGGCCCCGCCTCCACCAGCACAAGGGCACGGACCCGCTCCGGGTGGGCCGCTGCGGTCAGCATCGCGGTGTGTCCGCCGAGCGACTGGCCCACCAGGATCACCGGCCCGGTGCCGAGCCGGTCGATGACGGCCGCGGCGTCGGCGACGCAGGCCGCGCGGGAGACGTCCCGCGGGTGACGCTCGGACGCGCCGTGCCCCCGCTGGTCCACCGCGACCACGCGATTGCGGCGCCTCAACCACTGTGCCGTGGCGTCCCATTCGCCGGCATGGCCGGCCAGTCCGTGCAGCAGGACCGCGGACGGTCCCGGACCGCCCCAGTCCCGGCACTCCAGCCGTACGCCGTCGCGGACCACCCGCAGCCGGGACCATGTCATCGCGAACCCCCTCCCCGGGCACGGAGCGCCGTGCCGTCTCCCGTCGCCCCGCACCATGCCGGAAAACGGCGAACGCCCGCAAACAGCGGGACTTCGCCGCCGTCGGGGAACGGCCCGCGCGGTCCGCGCGGCAGACGCTTCCTGGCCGCTGACCCCGGTGATACGGTCCGGACCAGTCGTGGCCCCGTCCCGAAGGCGACGAGGCGCACGAGGCGCACCTGATGGACACCGGCAGGGGAGTGGCCCGGCGTGAGACGTATGACGGCACGTCCGGCGAACGCGCATCAGGCGCGGCTGCTGCGGCTGCTGCGTGACATGGGCCCGCAGTCGCGGGCCGTGCTGGGGGACCAGGTCGAACTGTCCCGGTCGAAGCTGGCGGTCGAGGTCGACCGCCTGCTGGAGACCGGTCTCGTGGTCGCGGACGGGCTCGCCGCCTCACGCGGCGGACGGCCCTCCCACAACGTGCGCCTCGCGCCTTCGCTGCGCTTCCTCGGTGTGGACATCGGCGCCACCTCGGTCGATGTCGCCGTCACCAACGCCGAGTTGGAGGTGCTCGGCCATCTTGCCGAGCCGTTCGACGTACGCGAGGGCCCGGTCGCGGTGTTCGAGCAGGTGCTGGCGATGGCGGCCAAGCTGCGGGACGCCGGAGCCGCCGAGAGCTTCGACGGCGCCGGGATCGGCGTGCCGGGACCGGTGCGCTTCCCGGACGGCGTGCCGGTCGCGCCGCCGATCATGCCGGGCTGGGACGGCTTCCCGGTGCGCGAGGTCATGAGCCAGGAACTGGGCTGCCCGGTCCTGGTGGACAACGACGTGAACCTGATGGCGCTGGGCGAGCAGCACGCCGGCGTCGCCCGCTCGGTGCGCGACTTCCTCTTCGTGAAGATCGGGACCGGTATCGGCTGCGGCATCGTCGTGGGCGGGCAGGTCCACCGCGGGGTCACCGGCAGCGCGGGGGACATCGGGCACATCCAGGTGGTGCCGGGCGGCCTGCCGTGCGCCTGCGGCAACCACGGCTGCCTGGAGGCATACTTCGGCGGGAGCGCGCTCGTTCGGGACGCGACCGCGACCGCCGGTACCGGGGGATCTGCGGCGCTGGCCGCGCGGCTGGCGTCGGCGGGGGTCCTGACCTCCGCCGACGTGGCGGCGGCCGCGGCGGGAGGTGACAGCGCCGCCCTCGACCTCATCCGGCAGGGCGGCAACCGCACCGGCCAGGTCATCGCCGGGCTGGTCAGTTTCTTCAACCCCGGCCTCGTCGTGATCGGCGGCGGGCTCACCGGCCTGGGGCACACGCTGCTGGCGAGCATCCGCAGCCAGGTGTACGGCCAGTCCCTGCCGCTGGCGACCGGCAACCTGCCGATCGTCCTGAGCGAACTCGGCCCGACCGCCGGCGTGATCGGCGCCACCCGTCTGATCAGCGACCACGTCTTCTCGCCGGTGTGACCCCCGGACCCACCCCCAGTCTTGCGCCGCCCGCGCGGGCCGTGCCGTAGCCGGGCCTGTCCGGCGTGCCTGCGGCACCGGCATCGCCGGACCCATGTCGCGCGTCGGTGCGCCGAGTTGGCGCCACGACAAGACTTTGTCCTGGAACCGGAAAAAGACCTTCCTGATTCCTGCGCAACTTCTTCCCCCTCCGGGCGGGCGCTGCTACTTTCCCATCGAAAGCCTGACGGAGCGGGGCCGGCCGATGCCGGTCCGGGCATCCCCATGCCGAGGGCCGGGGGAGGTGAGGGGCACGTGAGACGTATGACAGCACGACCCGCCAACGCGCACCAGGCGCGGCTTCTGCGGCTGCTCCGTGACGGCGGACCCAACTCCCGTGCCCAGATGGGGGACCAGATCGACCTCTCGCGCTCCAAGCTCGCCGTCGAGGTCGACCGGCTGCTGGAGACGGGACTGGTGGTCGCGGACGGGCTCGCGGCCTCGCGCGGCGGCCGGCGTTCGCACAACATCCGGCTCGCCCCGAGCCTGCGCTTCCTCGGCGTCGACATCGGCGCCACCTCGGTCGACGTCGCGGTCACCAACGCCGAGTTGGAGGTGCTGGGCCACCTCAACCACCCGATGGACGTGCGTGAGGGACCGGTCGCCGTCTTCGAGCGGATCCTGGAGATGGCCGCCAAACTCAGGGCCGCCGGCCTCGCCGAGGGCTTCGACGGGGCGGGCATCGGCGTGCCGGGGCCCGTGCGCTTCCCCGAGGGCGTGCCGGTGGCGCCGCCGATCATGCCGGGCTGGGACGGCTTCCCGGTCCGCGAGGCGCTCAGCCAGGAACTGGGCTGCCCCGTCATGGTCGACAACGACGTGAACCTGATGGCCATGGGGGAGCAGCACGCCGGGGTCGCCCGCTCCGTCGGCGACTTCCTCTGCGTCAAGATCGGTACGGGCATCGGCTGCGGCATCGTCGTCGGCGGTGAGGTGCACCGCGGTGTGACGGGCAGCGCCGGCGACATCGGCCACATCCGGGTCGAGGCCGACGGACGCGCCTGCGCCTGCGGCAACACGGGCTGCCTGGAGGCCCACTTCAGCGGCGCCGCGCTCGCCCTCGACGCCCTGGAGGCCGCCAGGTCCGGACGGTCACCCGCGCTCGCGGCCCGGCTGGAGGCGGCCGGGCAGCTGTCCGCCGTGGACGTCGCCGCGGCGGCCGCGGTCGGTGACGCGCCCGCGCTGGAACTCATCCGAGAGGGCGGCAACCGCGTCGGGCAGGTCATCGCCGGACTCGTCAGCTTCTTCAACCCCGCGCTCGTCGTGATCGGCGGTGGCGTCACCGGTCTCGGCCACACCCTGCTCGCCAGCATCCGCAGCCAGGTCTACCGCCAGTCGCTGCCGCTGGCGACCGGCAACCTGCCGATCGTCCTGGGTGAACTGGGCCCCACCGCCGGGGTGATCGGCGCGGCCCGGCTCATCAGCGACCACGTGTTCTCCCCGGCCTGACCCCCCACCGGCCAAGCGCACCACGGCACCACGGCACCACCGGCTCCACCGGCACGCTCCGCACGCGCACGTGTACCCGCACCCGCCGAGGGGATCGTCATGGCACCAGAACCACCGGCACCGCCGCCCCCGACCGCCGTCCCACTGCTCACGATGTCCGGCATCACCAAGTCCTTCCCCGGCGTCCGCGCCCTCGACGGCGTCGACCTGGACGTCCAGGCCGGTGAGGTCCACTGCCTCCTCGGCCAGAACGGCGCGGGGAAGTCCACCCTCATCAAGGTGCTCGCCGGGGCACACCAGCCCGACGACGGGGAGATCACCTGGCGCGGGGAACCGGTTTCGCTGAGGTCGCCGATCGCCGCGATGCGACTCGGCATCGCCACCATCTACCAGGAACTCGACCTGGTCGAGGGGCTGTCCGTCGCCGAGAACGTCTTCCTCGGCCACGAACCGACCACCGCGGGATTCGTCGTGCGCGGTCGCGACGCCCGCCGCGGGGCGGCCGTCCTGCTGCGCCGCCTCGGCCATCCCGAGATCGATCCCGCCCGCGCGGTCGGCGACCTGTCGGCGGCCCAGCAGCAGATCGTGTCGATGGCCCGGGCGCTCTCGCACGACGTGCGTCTCATCGTGATGGACGAGCCGTCCGCAGCGCTGGACCCGGAGGAGACCGACAACCTGCTCCGCATCGTCGGGCAGCTCACCGCCGAGGGCGTCGCGGTCGTCTACATCTCCCACCGGCTGGAGGAGATCCGCCGTGTCGGCGACCGCGTCACCGTCCTCAAGGACGGCCGTGCGATCGCCGGCGGACTGCCCGCCAAGTCCATGCCCACGCGGGACATCGTCGCGCTCATGACGGGCCGTGACGTGGAGTACGTCTTCCCCGAGCGCCCCGCCGCCCCTCCCGCCGGCGCCCCCGTCCTGCGCGTCGAAGGACTCGCCCGCGACGGCGAGTTCGCTCCCGTCGACCTCGAGGTGCGGCCGGGTGAGATCGTCGGACTCGCCGGCCTGGTCGGCTCCGGGCGCTCGGAGATCCTGGAGACCCTCTACGGCGCCAGGAAGCCCACCGCGGGCCGGGTCAGCGTCGACGGGCGCCCGCTCAAGCCCGGCAGCGTCCGTTCGGCCGTCCGCGCGGGGCTGGGTCTGGCGCCCGAGGAGCGCAAGGCCCAGGCCCTGCTGATGCTGGAGTCCGTCACACGCAACGTGTCGGTGTCCACGCTCTCCCGGTTCTCCCGGGGCGGATGGCTGGACCGCAGGGAGGAGCGCCGGGCCGCGCGGGAGTCCACGCGGGCCCTGTCACTGCGTCCCGACAACCCCGACGCACAGGTCCGCACCCTGTCCGGCGGCAACCAGCAGAAGGCCGTCCTCGCCCGCTGGCTGCTGCGCGGCTGCCGGGTGCTGCTGCTAGACGAGCCGACCCGGGGCGTCGACGTGGGCGCCCGCGCCGAGTTGTACGCGGTCATCCGCCGGCTCGCCGACGACGGGCTCGCCGTTCTCCTCGTCTCCAGCGAGGTCCCCGAGGTGCTGGGGCTCGCGGACCGGGTGCTGGTGCTCCGCGAGGGCCGCGTCGTGCACACGGCGCCTGCCGCGGAGCTGGACGAACACCGCGTACTCGACCTTGTCATGGAAGGGAGCCCGAGCTGATGACGCAGCCCGCTTCCGAGGCCCCGCAGGCACCGACGCCGCCCGCGGACGCGTCTCCCGTCACGAAGGGCGGCCGGCGTCCGGCGGTGGGGCTCCGCGCCGACGTCCGCAATCTGTCCCTGCTCGGCGTCCTCGCCGCCCTGATCGTCGTCGGCGGCATCACGCAGCCCGACACGTTCCTGGCCGTCTCCAACCTCCAACTGGTGCTCACCCAGGCCTCCGTCATCGGTGTCGTCACCGTCGGCATGACCTTCGTCATCACCAGCGGGGGCATCGACCTGTCCGTCGGCGCGATCGTCGCGCTGGCCTCGGTGTGGGCGACGACCGTCGCCACCCAGGAGTACGGATTCGCCGGAATCCTTTTCACCGCGATCCTCGTGGGCCTGGGCTGCGGGCTGGTCAACGGGGTGCTCATCGCCTACGGCGGCATGGTGCCGTTCATCGCGACCCTCGCCATGCTCGCCTCGGCCCGCGGGCTCGCCCTCCAGATCACCGACGGCAAGACGCAGATCGTCACCGTGACGTCGGTGCTCGACCTCGGTGTCCCCGACGCCTACGTCCTCGGCATCCCGCCGCTGGTCCTGGTCTTCGCCGCGGTCACCGTCATCGGCTGGCTGGTGCTCAACCGCACCACCTTCGGGCGCCGCACCGTCGCCGTCGGCGGCAACGCCGAGGCGGCCCGCCTGGCCGGCATCGACGTACGGCGCCAGCGGCTCTACCTCTACCTGCTGTCCGGACTGTGCTGCGGCATCGCGGCCTTCCTGCTGGTGATCCTGGCCGGCTCCGGCCAGAACACCAACGGCAACCTGTACGAACTCGACGCCATCGCCGCCGCGATCATCGGTGGCACGCTGCTCAGCGGCGGCCGCGGCACCATCGTCGGCTCCGTCCTGGGCGTCCTCGTCTTCACCACCATCACCAACATCTTCGCCCTCAACAACCTGGAGAGCGCCGTCCAGCAGATCGCCAAGGGAGCGATCATCGTGGCCGCCGTCCTGGTCCAGCGCAGCACCGTGCGCAACGGCGAGAACTGACGCGGTTCGATCGCCTCCCCGCTCCGCCCCGACAACCCGCACGCGCCCCGCACGCCCCATCCCGGAGGGTTTCACAGCCATGCCACGAATCCCGGTCACCAGCCGCAGAGGACTGCTCTTCGGCGCCGCCGCCGTCTCCGCCGGAGCGGCCCTCACCGCCTGCACCAGCAACGAGCCGAAGAAGGCCGACACGGCCGCCACCAAGGCGCCGGCGGCCGACGACAAGCCCGGTACGCCGGTCACCATCGGCTTCGCCGGTCCCCAGGCCGACCACGGCTGGCTCAACGCCATCAACCAGAACGCCAAGGACCGCGCGGCGAAGTACTCCGACGTGACGCTGGAGATCACCGAGGGCTCCAACGACACCGCCGCCCAGATCGGCCAGATCCAGACGTTGATCAACAAGAAGGTCGACATCCTGGTGATCCTGCCGGCCGACGGCAAGGCCCTCACCCAGATCGGCCTGCAGGCCATGAAGGCAGGCATCCCGGTGATCAACCTCGACCGGATCTTCGCCTCACCGCAGGCGTACCGCTGCTGGATCGGCGGCGACAACTACGGCATGGGCCTCAACGCCGGCCGCTACATCGGCGAGCAGCTCAAGGACAAGCCCGACGCGAAGGTCATCGAACTGGCCGGGATCGACAACCTGGAGCTGACCCGCCAGCGCACCCAGGGCTTCGACGACGCCCTCAAGAACTACCCCAACATCAAGAAGGTGGCGCGGCAGGCGGCCGAGTTCACCGTCGAGACCGGCCAGGCCAAGATGGCGCAACTGCTGCAGGCGCAGCCGAAGTTCGACGCGTTGTGGAACCACGACGACGACCAGGGCGTCGGGGCCCTGCGCGCGATCGCCCAGGCCGGCCGCGACGACTTCCTCATGGTCGGCGGTGCCGGTTCGAAGTCGGCGATGGACGCGATCAAGGCCGACAACGGAGTGCTGAAGGCGACGGTCCTCTACCCGCCGACCATGGCCGCCTCCGCCATCGACCTGGCCCGCGCCCTGGGCCAGAAGAAGGGCGTCAGCGGGATGTCGGAGCTGGAGATCCCCGCGTCGATCACCCTCTACTCGGCCGTCGTCACCAAGGAGAACGTCGACGAGTACCTGCCGACGGGCTTCATCTGACCGTTCCGCCCGCCCGTCCGAACCGAGCAACCGACGAGGAGCAACGGCATGGCTGATATGGCCGGTAAGGAAGACAGCGACGCGGGGGCCGCTTTGCCGGCGCTCGGCATCGGCATGGTCGGCTACGCCTTCATGGGCGCCACGCACTCCCAGGCGTGGCGCACCGTGGGCCGCGTCTTCGAGCTGCCGATGCGGCCCGTCCTCGCCGCGATCGGCGGCCGGGACGCGGCCGCCGTCCGGGCCGCGGCCGCCCGGCACGGCTGGGCGGCCGCGGAGACGGACTGGCGGGCCCTGGTCGACCGGGACGACGTCCACCTCGTGGACGTGTGCACCCCCGGGGACAGCCACGCCCAGATCGCCATCGCGGCGCTCGATGCGGGCAAACACGTCCTGTGCGAGAAGCCGCTGGCCAATTCGGTCGCCGAGGCCGAGGCCATGGCCGCGGCGGCCGAGCGGGCGGCCGAGCGCGGCCAGGTGGCCATGGTCGGCTTCAACTACCGGCGGGTGCCCGCTGTCGCGTACGCCCGCCGGCTGATCGCCGACGGAAGGCTCGGCACGATCCGGCACGTCCGGGTCACGTATCTGCAGGACTGGCTCGTCGACCCGGACTTCCCGCTCACATGGCGGCTGGAGCGCGAGTACGCGGGCTCCGGCGCACTCGGGGACCTCGGCGCGCACGCCGTGGACCTCGCGCAGTACCTGGCGGGGGAGCCGCTGGTGGGCGTCTCGGCGCTCACCGAGACCTTCGTCCGGGAGCGGCCCCTGCTGGCCGGCGCCTCGGCGGGGCTCTCGGGTTCGGGCGGCGCGGAGCGGGGGCCGGTCACGGTCGACGACGCGGCGCTGTTCACCGGACGGCTGGCCTCGGGCGCGCTCGCCTCGTTCGAGGCCACCCGGATGGCTTCGGGGCGCAAGAACGCCCTGCGGCTGGAGATCAACGGCGAGCGCGGCTCGCTCGCCTTCGACCTGGAGCGGCTGAACGAGCTGGCGTTCCACGACCACACCGAGCCCGCCTCCTCGGCCGGCTTCCGGCGGATCCTGGTGACCGAGCCGGGCCATCCGTACCTGGAGGCGTGGTGGCCGCCCGGCCACGCCCTCGGCTACGAGCACACCTTCACCCACCAGGCGCGCGACCTGGTGCTCGGCATCGCGGCGGGGACCACTCCGGCGCCGTCGTTCGCGGACGGCCTGCAGGTGCAGCGCGTCCTGGCCGCCGTGGAGGAGAGTGCCGAGAAGAACGCCGTCTTCACCCCCGTGCCCGCCTGACCACGCCCGTTCCGAGGAGGTCCTCGCCGTGCCACGACCTTTCACCCTCTTCACCGGCCAGTGGGCCGACCTTCCCCTGGAGGAGGTCTGCCGCCTCGCCCGCGACTTCGGTTACGACGGGCTCGAACTCGCCTGCTGGGGCGATCACTTCGAGGTCGACAAGGCCCTCGCCGACCCCGCGTACCTGGACGGGCGGCGGGCGCTGCTGGACAAGTACGGCCTGAAATGCTGGGCGGTCTCCAACCATCTCGTGGGGCAGGCCGTCTGCGACGACCCGATCGACGAGCGCCACAAGGGGATCCTGCCCGCCCGGATCTGGGGCGACGGGGAGCCCGAGGGCGTCCGGCAGCGGGCCGCGCGCGAGCTGGCCGACACCGCCCGTGCCGCGGCGGCCTTCGGGGTCCGGACCGTCATCGGCTTCACCGGTTCGTCGATCTGGCACCTGGTCGCGATGTTCCCGCCGGTGCCGGAGCGGATGATCGAGCGCGGCTACGAGGACTTCGCCGAGCGCTGGAACCCGATCCTGGACGTCTTCGACGCCGAAGGGGTCCGCTTCGCCCACGAGGTCCACCCGGCCGAGATCGCCTACGACTACTGGACCACGCACCGCGCGCTGGCGGCGGTCGGCCACCGGCCGGCGTTCGGGCTGAACTTCGACCCGAGCCACTTCGTGTGGCAGGACCTCGACCCGGTCGGGTTCCTCTGGGACTTCAAGGACCGCATCTACCACGTCGACTGCAAGGAGGCCCGCAAGCGCCTCGACGGGCGCAACGGCCGCATGGGCTCGCACCTGCCGTGGGGCGACCCGCGGCGCGGCTGGGACTTCGTGTCCGCCGGGCACGGCGACGTGCCGTGGGAGGACGTGTTCCGGATGCTGCGTTCGATCGGATACGACGGCCCGATCTCGGTCGAGTGGGAGGACGCCGGGATGGACCGCCTCGCCGGTGCCCCGGAAGCGCTCTCTCTTTTGAAGCGGTACGACTTCGATCCGCCGACGGCGTCCTTCGACGCGGCGTTCGGAGGCAACGACTAGAGCGTTCCCGCAGGCCACAGCCCGCAGCCGGCAGCCCGGCGGCCACCGCCGCCGGGCCTGTCGGCGTGCCCGGACACGGCTTTGTCCTGACCCTGGAGAAAGTTCAACTTATCTCCCGCGCAAGGGCTTTCGGTCCCGGACGAACCCGGCTACCGTCCCTGAGGTGTACAGGACACGGACCTGAAACAAGAGGCCGGTCCTGACGCGTGACCCGACCAGCGTGACGGCGCACGCCGGTCCCCGGATCTTCCGCACGGCAGCTGCATCCGCCCGTACGACCTTCCCGGAGGACACACGTGCACAGAAAACGGCCCGGAGCATCCCGCAGCCGGTTCCGGCAGGGACTGGCGCTCCTCACCGGCGGCCTTCTCGCCGCGACCTCCCTCGTCCTCTCCGCCCCCTCAGGCGCCGCGGCACGACCGCTCGACGCGGAACCCGCCGCCGCGGCGGCGGAGTTCCAGCAGGTCACCCTCGCCAAGGGGGAGCCCGAGACGGGCGAGCCCATGTCCCTGGCGGTCCTGCCCGACCGCAGCGTGCTGCACACCTCGCGCGACGGCGAGCTGCGCAGGACCGACGCCGCCGGCAAGACCACGGTGATCGGAACCGTCCCCGTCTACACGCACGACGAGGAGGGCCTCCAGGGCGTCGGCATCGACCCCGACTTCAACGAGAACCGCGCGATCTTCCTCTACTACGCGCCCCCGCTCGACACCCCCGCGGGCGACGCCCCCGACCAGGGGACCGCCGCCGACTTCGCCAAGTTCGACGGCGTCAACCGGCTCTCGCGCTTCACGCTCAAGGCCGACTGGACCCTCGACAACGCCAGCGAGAAGAAGGTCCTCGACGTCGCCACCACCCGCGGCATCTGCTGCCACGTCGGCGGTGACATCGACTTCGACGCCCAGGGCAACCTGTACCTGTCGACCGGCGACGACTCCAACCCCTTCGCCTCCGACGGCTACGCGCCCATCGACGACCGGCCGGGCCGCAACCCCGCCTACGACGCCCGCCGCACCTCCGGCAACACCAACGACCTGCGCGGCAAGCTCCTGCGGATCAAGGTAGCCGACGACGGCTCGTACACCATCCCCGAGGGCAACCTCTTCGCCCCGGGCACGGACAAGACCCGGCCCGAGATCTACGCCATGGGCTTCCGCAACCCGTTCCGCTTCAGCGTCGACAAGAAGACCGGCATCGCCTACGTCGGCGACTACGGGCCCGACGCCGGCGCGGCCGACCCCGAGCGCGGCCCCGGCGGCCAGGTCGAGTTCGCCCGCGTCACCAAGGCCGGCAACTTCGGCTGGCCCTTCTGCACCGGCGACAACGACCCGTACGTCGACTACGACTTCGCGACCGGGCAGTCCGGCGAGACCTTCGACTGCGCCGCACCGAAGAACGACTCGCCGTACAACACCGGCCTGACCGACCTGCCGCCCGCCCAGGCGGCGTGGATCCCCTACGACGGCGGCTCCGTACCCGAGTTCGGCACCGGCTCCGAGTCCCCGATGGGCGGCCCGGTCTACCGGTACGACCCCCAGCTGGACTCCCCGGTGAAGTTCCCCGAGGCCTACGACGGCGATTTCTTCGCCGGTGAGTTCGGGCGCCGCTGGATCAAGCGCATCGAGCAGGACGACAACGGCACCGTCCAGTCCATCAACGACGTTCCCTGGACGGGGACGCAGATCATGGACATGGCCTTCGGCCCGGACGGCGCGCTGTACGTCCTCGACTACGGCACCGCCTGGTTCGGCGGCGACGAGCACTCCGCCCTCTACCGGATCGAGAACGCCACCGACGGCCGCTCCCCGAGCGCCGAGGCGTCCGCGAACAAGACCTCGGGCACCGCGCCGCTGAAGGTCACCTTCTCCTCGGCCGGCACCACCGACCCCGACGGCGACACGCTCGCCTACAGCTGGGACTTCGGCGACGGCGGCACCTCCACCGCGGCCGACCCCGCGCACACCTACCGCACGAACGGCACCTACACCGCGACCCTCACCGTGAAGGACCCGACCGGGCGCACCGCGTCCGCGAGCGTCCAGGTGGTCGTCGGCAACACCGCGCCCAAGGTGACCCTCGACCTGCCCGCCGAGGGCGCCCTGTTCAGCTTCGGCGACGAGATCCCGTTCAAGGTGACCGTCACCGATCCCGAGGACGGGACCGTCGACTGCTCCAAGGTCAAGGTCACCTACATCCTCGGCCACGACAGCCACGGCCACCCCGTGACCTCCGCCAACGGCTGCACCGGCACCATCAAGACCTCAGCCGACGGCGGCCACGACCCCAACGCCAACATCTTCGGTGTCTTCGACGCCGAGTACACCGACGGCGGGGGCGGCGGCCAGGCGGCACTCACCGCCCACGACCAGGCGCAGCTCCAGCCGCGCCTGCGGCAGGCCGAGCACTTCACCGCCTCGTCCGGCGTCGACCTCTTCGACAAGGCCGAGGCCCACGGCGGCCGCACCGTCGGCAACATCGACGACAGTGACTGGATCTCCTTCAAGCCGTACAACCTCGCCGGCTCCGTCCGGCTGACCGCCCGGGTCTCCTCCGGCGGCTCCGGCGGCTTCCTCGAGGTGCGCACCGGCTCGGCGACCGGCCCGATCCTCGGCTCGGCACCCGTGCCCGTGACCGGCAGCTGGGAGACCTTCCAGGAGGTCGACGTGCCGCTGCGCGCCGTGCCGAAGAAGACCACCGAGCTGTTCCTGGTCTTCAAGGGCGGCTCCGGGGCGCTCTACGACGTCGACGACTTCGAGCTCTCCAACGTCCCGGCCGACCGCGCCGCCAAGCGCGTCCTGGTCTTCTCCAGGACCGCCGGGTTCCGCCACGACTCCATCCCCACCGGCGTCGCCGCGCTGAAGGAGCTCGGCGCCACCGCCAACATCGCCGTCGACGCGACGGAGGAGCCGAAGCAGTTCACCAGCAACAACCTGGCGCGCTACGACGCGGTGGTGTTCCTGTCGACCACCGGGGACGTCCTCAACGCCGAGCAGCAGCAGGCGTTCGAGAACTACGTCAAGGGCGGGGGCGGCTACATGGGCGTCCACGCCGCCGCCGACACCGAGTACGACTGGCCCTTCTACGGCGGCCTGGTCGGCGCCTACTTCCAGTCGCACCCGCAGATCCAGAAGGCCACCGTCCGCGTCGAGGACCACGACCACCCCGCCACCTCACACCTCGACGAGGGCGGCTGGGAGCGCACCGACGAGTGGTACAACTACCGCACCAACCCGCGCGGCCAGGCCCACGTCCTCGCCACCCTGGACGAGACCACCTACCAGGGCGGCACGATGAAGGGCGACCACCCGATCGCCTGGTGCCAGACCTACGAGTCCGGCCGCTCCTTCTACACCGGTGGCGGCCACACCAAGGAGTCGTACGCCGAGCCGGCCTTCCGCCAGCACCTCCTGGGCGGACTGCGCTACGCGGCAGGACAGCTCAAGGCCGACTGCAAGCCGCAGACGGGCTACCGCGACCTGTTCAACGGGCACACCCTGGAGGGCTGGAAGCAGGCGGGCCCCGGCAAGTTCAACGTCGTCGACGGTGAACTGCGGACCGAGGGCGGAATGGGCCTGCTGTGGTACCAGGCCAAGCAGTTCGGCGCGTACTCGCTGAAGCTCGACTGGAAGATGGACGGCGACGACAACTCCGGTGTCTTCGTGGGCTTCCCCGCCTCCGACGACCCCTGGTCCGCGGTGGACAACGGCTACGAGGTGCAGATCGACGCCTCCGACGCCCCCGACCGCACCACCGGCTCCGTCTACAGCTTCAAGTCGGCCAACCTCAAGGCCCGCGACCAGGTCCTGCGGCCCCCGGGCCAGTGGAACAGCTACGAGATCAAGGTCCAGGGTGAGCGGCTCCAGGTCTTCCTCAACGGAGTCAAGATCAACGACTTCACCAACACCGACCCGGTCCGCAGCCTGAAGGACGGCTACATCGGCCTGCAGAACCACGGGGCCGACGACCAGGTGTCCTTCCGCAACATCCAGATCAAGGAACTGCCCTCCTCGTAGGGCAGTCCCTGCCGGCACCCACGAGCCGGCGGCGGGCGGGGAGACGCCGTGCCCCCGCCCGCCGCCCCCCACCCACTCAGCAGGGAGGCAGCCGTGACGAATCCGCACGCCCCGGCACCGGCATCGGACCGGGACAGCCGGTCGCCCGCGCGCACCGGCGTGTGGCTCATCGGAGCCCGCGGCTCCGTCGCCACCACCGCCGTCGCCGGATGCGCGGCGGTCACCGCCGGGCTCCACGCTGCGACGGGGATGGTGACCGAGAGCCCGGCGTTCGCCGTGGCGGCGCTGCCACCCCTGTCGGCCCTGGTCTTCGGCGGCCACGACACGACCGCCTGCCCGCTGGGCAAGCGGGCCGAGCAGCTCGCGGAGGGCGGCGTGCTGCCGCACGGACTGCCCGCCGCCCTCCGCGCCGAACTCGCCGCCGCGGACCGGGAGATCCGCACCGGCGGCCCACTCCCCGGCGACACCCGTACCGACGAGGAGCTGACGGCGGCGTTCGCGGCGGACATCACCGACTTCACGCGTCGCCACGCCCTCGCCCGGACCGTCGTGGTCAACGTCGCCTCCACCGAGCCCGTCCCCGGGCCCGGTGGCTCCCGCCTGCCGGCGAGCTCCCTGTACGCGGTGGCGGCGATCGAGGCCGGCTGCGCCTACGTGAACTTCACCCCCTCCACCGGGATGCGGACCGGGGCCCTCGCCGAGGCGGCCGCCGCGCGCGGACTCCCGTACGCCGGACGGGACGGCAAGACCGGGCAGACCCTCCTCCGCTCCGTCCTCGCCCCGATGTTCGTGCAACGTGCCTTCTCGGTGCGGGCATGGTCCGGCACCAACCTGCTCGGCGGCGGTGACGGGGCGGTGCTCGCCGACCCCGCGGCGGCCGCGGCGAAGAACGCCGGCAAGGAACGTGTCCTGACCGACGCCCTGGGCGCCGCCCCCGAGGGCGAGGTGCACATCGACGACGTCCCGGCCCTCGGCGACTGGAAGACCGCCTGGGACCACGTCGCCTTCGACGGCTTCCTCGGCACCCGCATGGTCCTGCAGACCACATGGCAGGGGTGCGACTCCGCCCTCGCGGCGCCCCTTGTCCTGGATCTCGCCCGCTTCGCGGCCCGCGCGCACGCGGCCGGTCTGAGCGGCCCCCTTCCCGAACTCGGCTTCTACTTCAAGGACCCCGACCCGGGCGCCCCCGCGGCGCTCTCCGAGCAGTTCGGGGAACTACTGGCCTTCGCCGCAAGGCTGGGGGAGTCCCGATGACGTCTCCGGCGGCAGCCGGGCGGCGCGGTGCCCTGGCCGTCGCGGGCGCCCTGGCCGTCGTGACGGCGCTGGCCACGCGTCGCTCCCCGCGCGACTCGGCGGGCCGCGCGGCACCGCGCACCGCGGCCGCTGACGACGCGGGCGGAGGCCCCGGGACGGCGGCCGGGCCGCCGGCGCCGGGGGAGCGGGGTGCCGGGCCCCGGCCGGCCGGAACGTACGGCACCGGCCGGCCCGGGGCGGCGGAGGGGACCGCGCCGGACGCTTCCCGCGCTGCCCGTCCTCGCGGACCGGGCGCCGGGCCCGGCCGAGTCCCGTCCGCAGGAGGCGGACGGGCCGCGCGCGCCGCTCGGCTCTGGGCCTGGGCCGAACTCCTGCGAGTCTCCGCTTTGTTCACCGTCCCCGGCGACGCCCTCGCCGGTGCGGCCGCCACAGGCAGGCGTCCCCACCGGGGCACGCTCCTCGCCGTCGGCACCTCGCTGTGCCTCTACCACGCGGGCATGGCCCTCAACGACTGGGCAGACCGCGACGAGGACGCCGTCGACCGCCCGGGCCGTCCGATCCCCTCCGGCCGGATCAGCCCCGCCGCCGCCCTGACGGCCGCCGGAGCGCTCACCGCGGCCGGCCTGGCGCTCGCGGCCCGCGCGGGACGCGCCCCGCTCGCCCTCGCCACCACCCTCGCGGCGACGGTCTGGTCGTACGACCTGCGCCTGAAGCACACCTCTGCGGGCCCGGCCGCCATGGCCGCGGCACGCGCCCTCGACCTCGTGCTCGGCGCGACGGCCACCCGCCCCCGGGCCGTCGCCGCCGCGCTGCCCCACGCCGCCCTGCTCGGCGCGCACACATACGCGGTCACCACCGTCTCCCGCCACGAGACGCAGGGCGGCTCCGGCACGGCACCGCTCGCCGCGCTGGTCACGACCACGGCGATCGCCGCCGTCACCACCGACGCCGCCAGGACGCTGCGCCACTTGCGCGCGTCCACACGCCCGCCGTCGGCAACCGGCCGGACGGGTGCCGACCGCAATGGGCGACCGGCACCAGGGACGGAGCAACCACCGGACCTGACCCACGCCGTGACGGCTCTGGCCTGCGCCGCCTACGCCGGCACCGCGCTCACCCCCTTCCTCCACGCCGCGCTCAATCCGTCCCCGCCGCTCACCCAACGCGCGGTCGGTGCCGGAATCCGCGCCATGATCCCGCTGCAGGCCGTCCTCGCGGCCCGCTCCGGCGCGGCGGGCTCCGCACTGGCCGTCCTCGCGCTCGGGCCGGCGGCCCGGCGGCTCGCCCGGAAGGTGAGCCCCACATGAGCCTGAGCCTCGGCTACGGAACCAACGGCCTCACCGACCTCCGCCTCGACGACGCCCTCGCCCTCCTCGCCGACCTGGGCTACGACGGCGTCGGACTCACCCTCGACCACATGCACCTGGACCCCCTCGCGCCCGACCTCGCCGTCCGCACCCGCCGCCTCGCCGGACGCCTGGACGAACTCGGGCTCCAGGTCACCGTCGAGACCGGCGCCCGCTACGTCCTCGACCCGCGCCGCAAACACGGCCCCTCCCTTCTCGACCCGGACCCCGAGGCCCGGGCCGCCCGCACCCGGCTGCTCGTGCGCGCCGTCCAGGTGGCCGCCGACCTCGGCGCGCACGCCGTGCACTGCTTCAGCGGCATCACCCCGGTCGGCACACCACCCGCCACCGCCTGGCAGCGCCTCGAAACCGCCCTCACCCCCGTCCTCGACGCCGCGTCCTCCGCCCGCGTCCCCCTGGCCGTCGAGCCCGAGCCCGGCCACCTCCTCGCGTACCTCGACGACTTCCACCACCTGCGCGCCCTGCTCGGCGACCCCGAGCCCCTCGGTCTCACCCTCGACATCGGCCACTGCCAATGCCTGGAGCCGGTGACCCCCGCCGAGTGCGTCAAGCAGGCCGCCCCCTGGTTGCGGCACGTCCAGATCGAGGACATGCGCCGCGGCGTCCACGAACACCTTCCCTTCGGCGACGGCGAGATCGACTTCCCGCCCGTCCTCCAGGCCCTCGCGGCCACCGGCTACCGGGGACTGACCGTCGTCGAGCTGCCCCGCCATTCCCACGCCGGACCCGAACTCGCCCGTACCTCCATCGATTTCCTTCGCTCCCACGCCCCCACGAACGGAGCCACGGCATGACGACCCCCACCCGCGCGGACCTCCACGGCCGGCTCGGCGACGCCGCCCGTGGCTGGCTCGACGCAGCACTGGCCGAAGCCGCCGGCAGCGCCACCACGGACCACGACAACCCCGCAGCGACCCCCACCGTGCCCTCCGCCGCGAGCTCCTCCGTGCCCGCCTGGGAGCTGCGCTTCGCCTCCGCCGGCCGCCACTGCGGCCAGGAGCACGCCGACGCCGCCCGTGTCCTCCTCCTGCGCGAAGCCCGCGCGGACTCCGCCACCCTGAACCGCCTGTACCGGCAGGGCACCGCCGCCGAACGCCGCGCCGTCCTCCTCGCGCTGTCCCACCTCGCGCCCGGTCCGTCCGACGGTCTGCCCCTGATCGAGGACGCCCTGCGCACCAACGACACCCGGCTCGTCGCCGCCGCGGTCGGCCCGTACGCCGCCGAGCACCTCGGCCAGCACGCCTGGCGCCACGCCCTCCTCAAGTGCCTGTTCACCGGGGTCCCGGTGGACGCCGCCGACGGGCTCGAGCACCGGGCCCGCGGCGACGCGGAACTGGCCAGGATGCTCGGCGACTACGCCGCCGAACGCACCGCCGCGGGCCGGGACGTCCCCGCCGACCTCCACCGCGTCCTCGCCCTGACGTCCCGGACGGAGGAGTCCTGATGCGCATCTTCGACCCCCACATCCACATGACCTCCCGCACCACGGACGACTACCGGGCCATGTACGCCGCGGGAGTCCGCGCCCTGGTCGAACCCTCCTTCTGGCTGGGCCAGCCCCGCACCTCACCCGAGTCCTTCTTCGACTACTTCGACTCCCTCCTCGGCTGGGAACCCTTCCGCGCCGCCCAGTACGGCATCGCCCACCACTGCACCGTCGCCCTGAACCCCAAGGAGGCCAACGACCCGCGCTGCGTCCCCGTCCTCGAGGCGCTGCCCCGCTACCTCGTCAAGGACAACGTCGTCGCCGTCGGCGAGATCGGCTACGACTCCATGACCCCGGCCGAGGACGCCGCGCTCGCCGCCCAGCTCCAGCTCGCCGCGGACCACGGACTGCCCGCCCTCGTCCACACCCCGCACCGCGACAAGCTCGCCGGGATGCGCCGCACCATCGACGTCGTCCGCGAATCGGCCCTCGACCCCGAGCACGTCCTCCTCGACCACCTGAACGAGACCACGGTCAAGGAGGCCGCCGACAGCGGCTGCTGGCTCGGCTTCTCCATCTACCCCGACACCAAGATGGACGAGGACCGCATGGTCGCCGTGCTCAAGGCCCACGGCACCGAGAAGACGCTGGTCAACTCCGCCGCCGACTGGGGGAAGAGCGACCCCCTCAAGACCCGCAGGACCGCCGACGCCATGCTCGCCGCCGGCTTCACCGACGAGGACGTCGACCAGGTCCTGTGGCGCAACCCCGTCGCCTTCTACGGCCAGAGCGGCAGACTCCACCTCGACACCCCTGCCCCGGGGGTCCTGCACGAGGGCAACTCCATCCTCCGCGGCGGGGAATGAGGAGGCGGCACCCATGCGCTTCCGGCACCCCGACGGCTCCACCGTCCACCTGTCCTACTGCACCAACGTGCACCCCGCCGAGACGCTCGACGGAGTCCTCGCCCAGCTCCGCGATCACTGCGAACCCGTCCGCAAACGCCTCGGCCGCGACCGCCTCGGCATCGGGCTGTGGCTCGCCAAGGACGCCGCCCGCGCCCTCACCACCGATCCGGCGGCCCTGCGCGGGCTGCGAACGGCACTGGACCGGCGCGGACTCGAGGTGGTCACCCTCAACGGCTTCCCTTATCAGGGCTTCGGCGCCGCCGAGGTGAAATACCGCGTCTACCGGCCGGACTGGACCGAACCGGAACGCCTCGCCTATACCAGCGGCCTCGCCGACCTGCTCGCCGCACTGCTCCCCGCCGACGTCACCGAAGGGTCGATCTCCACCCTGCCGCTCGCCTGGCGCACCCTCTTCGACGACCGCGCCGCCGCGGCCGCCCGGACCGCCCTGACCACCCTCGCGGAACGGCTCGACGCGCTCGCCGAGCTCACCGGCAAATCCATCCGGATCGCCCTGGAACCCGAACCCGGCTGCACCGTCGAGACCACCGCCGACGCGATCGGGCCCCTCACCGCCATCGCGCACCACCGCATCGGCGTGTGCGTCGACACCTGTCATCTCGCCACCTCCTTCGAAGAACCGGCCGCGGCACTGCACGAGCTCACCGCCGCCGGCATCACCATCCCCAAGGTCCAGCTCTCCGCAGCCCTCCACGCGGAACACCCGCACCTCCCGGGCGTACGCGACGCGCTCGCCGCCTTCTCCGAACCCCGCTTCCTCCACCAGACACGCACTCGTACCGCCGACGGCCTGCACGGCACCGACGACCTTCACCAGGCGCTCACCGAGGGGGCCCTCCCGAGCGGCGCCCCCTGGCGTGCCCACTTCCACGTGCCGCTGCACGCCCCGCCCGCACCACCGCTCACCTCCACCGTCCCCGTCCTGAAGGACGCCCTCGCCCGTCTCGTCGGCGGTCCCGCCCCGCTGACCCGTCACCTGGAGGTCGAGACCTACACCTGGCAGGCCCTCCCCGCCGAACTGCGTCCGCGCACCCGTGCACAGCTCGCCGACGGGATCGCCGCCGAACTCGCCCTCGCCCGTGATCTCCTCCACGACCTCGGCCTGAAGGAACTCCCATGAACGACACCACCGGGCCGACCCCCCTCCTCGTCCTGGACGTCGTCGGCCTCACCCCGCGGCTGCTGGACCACATGCCGCGTCTGAAGCAGCTCGCCGGCACGGGCTCTCAGGCCGCGCTCGGCACCGTCCTGCCCGCCGTGACGTGTGCCGCCCAGTCCACCTTCCTCACCGGCACGCTGCCCGCCGGGCACGGCATCGTCGGCAACGGCTGGTACTTCCGCGAACTCGGCGACGTCCTGCTGTGGCGCCAGCACAACGGTCTCGTCGCCGGCGACAAACTCTGGGACGCCGCCCGCCGTGCCCACCCCGGCTACACCGTCGCCAACATCTGCTGGTGGTACGCCATGGGCGCCGACACCGACGTCACCGTCACCCCGCGCCCCGTCTACTACGCCGACGGCCGCAAGGAGCCCGACTGCTACACCCGCCCCCCGGAGCTCCATGACGAACTCACCCGGGAACTGGGCACCTTCCCCCTCTTCCACTTCTGGGGCCCGGGCGCCGACATCGTCTCCAGCCGGTGGATCATCGACGCCACCCGGCACATCCTGCGGACCCGCACTCCCGACCTCGCGCTCTGCTACCTCCCGCACCTCGACTACGACCTGCAGCGCCACGGCCCGGACGACCCCCGATCCCGCCGGGCGGCCGCCGACCTGGACCGGGTCCTGGCCCCGCTCCTCGACGACGCACGGCGCGAGGGCCGTATCGTCGTCGCCCTCTCCGAGTACGCGATCACCCCTGTCAGCCGGCCCGTCGACATCAACCGCGAGCTGCGCCGCGCCGGCCTGCTCGAGGTCCACACCCAGGACGGCATGGAGTACCTCGACGCGATGGCCTCCCGCGCGTTCGCGGTCGCCGACCACCAGATCGCACACGTGTACGTGCGCCGACCCGAGGACCTCGACACCACCCGCAAGGCCCTGGCAGCACTGCCCGGGATCGCCGAACTCCTCGGCGACGAGGGCAAGAAGCGCCACGGCCTGGACCATCCGCGCTCCGGCGAGCTCGTCGCCGTCGCCGACCCGGACGCCTGGTTCACCTACTACTACTGGCTCGACGACGACAGGGCACCCGACTTCGCCCGCCTGGTCGAGATCCACCGGAAACCCGGCTACGACCCCGTCGAGCTGTTCATGGACCCCGCGGACCCCTACGTCCGCGTCAAGGCCGTCGCGGCCCTGGCCAGCAAGAAGCTCGGCATGCGCTACCGCATGGCGGTCGTGCCGCTCGACCCCTCAGCTATTCGCGGCAGCCACGGCCGCCTCCCGACGAGCGATGACGAAGGTCCGCTCATTCTCTGCTCCATCCCCCGTGCCATCAGCGGCCGCGTCGCGGCCACCGATGTGAAGTCCCTGCTTCTGCGTCTGGCAGGTCTCCACTGAACCACACGTCTCCGACGCCAAGGAGTTATCCACAATGAGCAGCACCCGTCGCACCAGCAGCACCCCCGACCCGGAGCTCAGCCGCAAGCTCAGCAGACGAGGCATGCTCGGCGTCGCCGCCGGGGCCACCGCCGCCGCCCTTCTCGGCGTCGCCGCCCCCACGGCCGCCGCCCAGAGCGAGGACCACGGCAAGGGCCACGGCCGCCCCGTCCTGCCCCCCGGCCGCCTCGGCATCCAGCTCTACTCGCTGCGCGACAAGGTCTCCACCCTCGGCTTCGCCCCGGTGTTCGCCGAACTCGAGAAGTACGGCTACGACGAGATCGAGTACGCCGGCTACACCCAGGGCTCCGCCGGCGCGATCACCCTCGCGCAGCTGCGCGGGCTCGCCCGCGACCACGGCCTGCGCGCCATCGGCAGCCACGTCGGCTACTACGACGACAACAACCCGGCCGCCTACACCTTCGCCCAGAACCTGACCAAGGTCCTCGACGACGCCGAGGCCCTGGGGCTGAAGCACATCGGCACCGCGTCCGGCCCCTGGCGCTACGGCAGCACCGTCGACGGCTGGAAGCGCTGCGCCGAGGAGTTCAACGAGTTCGGCGCCGCCGCCAGGGCCCGGGGCATGAAGTTCTACCAGCACAACCACGCGGACGAGTTCTCCTTCGCCACCGACCGGCCGGACGTACGCCTGTACGACGTGCTCCTCGCCGAGACCGACCCCGACCTGGTCTACCTGGAGATGGACATCTACTGGGCCTACGCCGGCCAGTTCCGTTTCTCCAAGCGGGCGGACGGCACTCCCGCCCCCTTCGACCCGCTGCGCTACGTCCTCAGGCAGCCCGACCGCTACCCGCTCTTCCACGTCAAGGACGGCGAGCGCGACGAGACCGTCCGTGACGGCTACCGCATGGTCGACGTCGGCGACGGCGACATCGACTACCAGCGGTTCATCTCGGCCGTGACGCGCACTCACGGCGGCCGCCTCGCCCACCACTGGCAGACGGAGCACGACGTTCCGGCCGATTCCTTCAGCTTCGCCCGCAGGTCGAGCGAGTACCTGCACTCGCTGCGTGAGAAGGACTGCTGACGCCCCGCCGGTGGCCATCTGACGTGCCGTCGGCGCCCCGTACCCGCCGCCCGGGCGGGTGGGGGCCCGTCGTGTTCGGACGGCGGGCCGGGCTTGCGCGCCGCCGCGACTTCGGGCAGTGCCCGGGGCCGCGGCGGCGTGCGGGCCCGTGACCAGGGGCGCAGGCGTGCCGCGCGGGGCCGGGCCCCCCTCCGGCGGGGTGGCCCGGGGGCAGGGTTGCCCGGGGCGGTCGGTGACGAGGATTCACCCGTCAGGATGCCCGGACGTGACGGTTCGTGATTACCGTCCGTGGTGACGCGGCTGAGACCCCTTCGGGCCTGTGATCATCGGCCGGAGAAGCCGTACGCCCGGCCCGGGAGTCCACCGTTCGCCTCGTCTGACGACCCGTTGCGTGACGGAGCGTAACGGGATCCTGTCGTGCGGCGCGGATGTCCTCGACGCAGGCTCTCCATGTCGGAACCCTGCGGGCACCACCTCGGTGCCCGCCGAGACAGGAGAGTCAGTATGCGCGTTTCCCGCTTTGTGGCCGCTGTTGGAGTGGCCTCTGCCGTTCTGCTGGGTGGTGCCACGACTGCAGGCGCCGCCACCCCGGACGTCGTCCGCTCCCACGTCACCCAGGTGACCGGCGACCACGGTCGCGGCTACGACCGTGGCCACGACGGAGGCCGCGGCTACGACCGTGGCCACGACGGAGGCCGCGGCCACCACGGCTTCTACCGGCACGACCGCTTCGGCTTCTTCGGCTCGTACCTCTTCGACCCCTTCTTCTTCGACCCCTTCTTCTTCGGTGGACACTTCCGCTGACCTCCGGCGGGCCTGATCGCGTACGCGTGACGGCCCCCGGTGCCCCGGGCCGCCGCCCCCGCACAGGGGCGGCGGCCCGAGCGTGTGCGGGCGGCGGCGGGTCGCCGGGACCGCGCCGAGGACTCCTGTGAATCGCCGATGACGGATCGACGTTATCGACGCTTGCGTTTCCATCGCTAACGTGACACCGTTATCGGTGGAAGCAGGGCGATCGAATCGCCCCCCGCGATCAGGAGACCACCATGAGTGACACCACCACCCCCCGCCGCGTCGCAGTCGTCACCGGCGGCTCCCGAGGTATCGGCCGCGAGGTCGCGCTGCGCCTGGCCGACGACGGCCAGGCGGTCGTCATCGCCTACGCCGGCAACCAGGGCGACGCCGACGCGACCGTGGCGCAGATCACCGCCAACGGCGGTTCGGCCCTCGCCGTGCGGGCCGACGTCGCCGACGAGAAGGCGGTCCAGGCGCTGTTCGACGCCGCGGAGCGGGAGTTCGGCGGGGTGGACGTCGTGGTCAACTCCGCGGGCGTCATGGTCCTGGGCACCGTCGCCGACTTCGACCTGGACGCCCTGGACCGCATGCACAGGACGAACATCCGCGGCACCTTCGTGGTCAGCCAGCAGGCCGCCCGCCGGGTCCGCGACGGGGGGGCTGTGATCAACGTCTCCACGTCCCAGACGCGTATCGCCACGCCGACCTACGCCGCCTACGCCGCCTCGAAAGGCGCCGTCGAGGCGATCAGCCTGGTACTGGCCCGCGAGCTGCGCGGCCGTGACATCACCGTCAACGCCGTTGCGCCCGGCCCGATCGCCACCGCGCTGTTCCTGGACGGCAAGGACGAGGCGACCATCGACCGGTTCGCCAAGATGAACCCCCTCGAGCGCCTGGGCACCCCCGGGGACGTCGCCGAGGTCGTCTCCTTCCTGGCCGGTCCCGGTCGCTGGATCAACGGCCAGACGATCTTCGCGAACGGCGGCGCGGCCTGATCCCGGGGCCGCGCCCCCGGCCACGCCCTCGCCGCCGCGGGCCACACCGTCTACGCGAGCATGCGCGACACAGCCGGCCGCAACGCCGGGCGCGCGGCGGCGGTACGCGAACAAGCCGCCCGCTGGGGCATCGACCTGCGCGTCGTCGAAACTCGACGTGCTGTCGCAGGACAGTGCCACCGCCGTAGGCGAGTCGTGTGCGGCCGGCCACCCGCCCGGCCGCACACGACTCAGGCGGAGTGCGTGATGCGGTCCAGCCACTCGGTGAGCAGGGCGCACTCGCCGGGGGAGAGGATCTCCTCGATGTCGGGCAGGACGGCTTTGAACGCCACGGTGCGGGTGATGGTCCGGCGCGCCCCTTCCGGAGCGTCCTCCGGCTCCGCGGTGGTGATGGCGGCGAGGATCGCTTCGCGGGTCCGCCGCGACAGTTCGGGGTCGCGTTTCTCGGGCAGCGTGGCGATCAGCGTCAGGACGACGCCGCAGCCGGCCGCATGGATCATCAGCATGGCGCGTTCCACGTCGACGCTGAGCCGGCCCGCCTCGGCGACCCGGGTCACCAGGCCGCGCAGGACGTCGAAGGACTTCGTCACGGCCTCCGGCTCAGCCCCGGGCCGGGGCTGGCCGAACATCAGCTGGTAGACCTCGGGGTTGGCCACGCCGAACTCGACGTGCAGGTCCCAGCCCCAGCGCAGGTCCTCGACCGGGTCGGCGGCCCGCTCCCGGGCGGTCTTCCGGTGCAGGTACGCCGCGAAGCCCTCGGCGGCGACGGCGTCGAGCAGTCCCTGCATGTCGCCGAACTGCCGGTAGATGGTCGGCGGCTGCACGGCCGCCGCCTTGCTGACCGACCGGGTGGAGACCGCGTCGCGGCCGCCCTCGGCGAGCAGGGCGGCGGCGGCGGACATGATCCGCTCTCTGGCGGGCGTGGTCACCCTGTCATCCATGAATCGACGATAACAGATATTTGTTACCAAAGGAAACTTAGGCGTTGAAAACGCCGAAAGGGCGGCCGGAGCGCCGGCCGCCCCTCCCGCACGGAGCGCCGCGCGCCTCACTTGCCGGGGCCGGACTCCTCCCCGTGCAGCGCCTCACGGAGGTCGGCGGTGGTCTCGGCCACCGCCCTCTTGTTGGACTCGGTGCCGCGGAGGGCGTTGAGCATCATGAAGTCGTGGGTGATCTCCGGGTAGTGGGTGAGCTGGACGGGCACCCCGGCCTCCTGGAGCTTCTTCGCGTACGCGGTGCCCTCGTCGTGGAGCACGTCCGAGTCCGTGATCACCAGTGCGGGCGGCAGACCGCGCAGCTGGTCGACGGTCGCGCGCAGCGGCGCGGCCAGCGGGTTCCGCCGGTCCTTGAGGTCGGGGGCGTAGGCGTTCCAGAACCACTTCATCGCGGGCTTGGTGAGCCAGCAGTTCTCCGCGAAGCGGTTGTACGACGCGGTGTCGAAGTCGGCGTCGGTCACCGGGTACAGCATGACCTGCCTGCGGAACTCGGGGCCGCCGCGATCCTTGGCCATCATCGCGACGGCGGCGGTCATGTCGCCGCCCACGGAGTCGCCGGCGACGGCCAGGCGCGAGGAGTCGACGCCGATCCGGCCGCCGTTGGCGGCCACCCACTTGGACACGGCGTACGCCTGCTCGATCGGGACGGGGAAGCGGGCCTCGGGGGAGGGGGTGTAGTCGACGAAGACCACCGCCGCCTTCGCGCCGTTGGCGAGCTCCCGGATCAGGCGTTCGTGGGTCTTGAAGTTGCCCAGCACCCAGCCGCCGCCGTGGATGTAGACGATGCCGGGCAGGTTCCCCCGCGCGCCCTCGGGTCGTACGACGTGCACGGACACCGGACCGGTCGGGCCGCCGGGCACGGTCCGCTTGCTGATCTGCGCCGGGAGCATGTCCACCGGGCCGGCCTGCAGCTTGTTGAGCACGTCCCGGGCGGCCGCGTAGGAGAGCGTGTACAGCGGCGGGCCGTCGGCTGCCGCCAGCTGGTCGAGGAAGGCCTGGTCCTGCGGGTCGAGCTGCACCGGGGGATTGCCGCAGGGCACCTTCGGCGCGGGCGTGTCGGCGGGCACCGCGTGGTCGACGCGTGCGGCGTTCGTCGTCCGTTCACCGCAGGCGGTGAGGCTCGCGGCGGCCGCGAGGAGGAGGGCGATGGCGCAGCGTGCCTTGCGTCGCGTTATGGACGGGACGTGCGGACAGGTCATTGCGGTCTCCGAACCGTGGTCGTTCGATGGCCCCCACGTGAGCAGCCTGCGGAGGCGGTACGGTCCGGACAAGCGGGGATGGGCCGGGGGAGTGGCCGGCCGGCGTCGAGCGCCGCGCGGCCCGCCCGGGCCCGGAGGATCAGACCACGACGAGGTCCCAGGCCGTCATCGCGTCGGCGAACCGCATGTGGGGTGCCGCTTCGGCGAGCCGGCCCTGGCGCTCGAGCGCGCGGCCGAGCAGGAGGTGGGCGTGCGCGTCCTGCGGCTCGGCCCGCAGGATGTCGCGCAGCTCCGCCTCGGCCCGCGACAGCTGTGCGGAGAAGTAGTAGGACCGGGCCAGCAGCATGCGAACCGCCATGTTGCGCGGCGCCACGTCCGCGATGGGCGCGAGCGTGCGGGCCGCGGCGGCGTAGCGCTGCCGGTTGAAGAAGAGCACGGCGCGCTTGAACGCCTCCGTGGTCAGACTGCTCGTATCCGTGCCCACTGCTCAATCACCTCGGTGGAACGACGATCTCGTTGACAGGGCGTTCAACCGGGACAAGTGTCTGATTTGTTCCGGGCTGCCCGCATGTGCCGGACGTGCCGGGGCGATCACTGTGCGTGACACCCGCCCCGGACCGGGCCGCCGGGTTGCGCGCCTCACCCTCCTGGGGGAACGTGAGCTCGAGGCAGTACGCCGCGCGCCCGAGGACCGCTGCCGTCCTCCGCCCGCTCTCCGTCGGACAACGGCCCCGACTCCGTACTCCGCCCCTGAGCCGTCACCAGGCGCAGCCGTCGTACCGGCACTCCGGACAGCACCTTCGCTTAAGGACCGCCACCACCCCCAGGCAGCGGCCAGGAAGGCAGACCGACATGCCACTCCTCCGTACCCTCGCCCTGACCGCGACCTCCGCCGCCCTCGCGATCACGGTGGCGGCCGCACCCGCCTCGGCCGGCGTCGGTGTGCCGGCTGCCTCCGCCGCCCCCAGGGCGGCGGCCCCGACCTACGCGACGGTCATCGTCACCTGCTTCGGCCGGCCGCTGGTCATGCCGCCGGACTTCCTGCTCGCCTGCGGGGACGGCAACGACCGGCTCGGCGGCCTCTACTGGTCGCACTGGGGGAGCGACTCGGCCGTCGGCACGGGCTACGAGGAGGCCAACGACTGCGACCCGTACTGCGCGGCGGGCCACTTCCACACCTTCCCGGTCAAGATCAGGCTCTCCGGCAGCAAAACCTGGCCCGGCGATGCCCACCTGCGGCACTTCACCAAGCTCACGATCACCTACCCGGACACCGAGCCCTCGTGGCCGCACAACCCGGTCCGCGACCTGTGGGACTGACGCGCGTGCGGGCCTGAGCCGCGGTGGAGCCGAGCGACGGGAACGGGCGGCGTGGTGCGTGGCCGCGAGCGGATTCGCTCGGTGCACCGAGCGTTTCGAGGAAGAGCGCGCTCGCCGGCACGCGACGGGTGATCCGGCGTGGGAGCGGGTGGCGGCGCCGGACGACGCTGTACGGGCGGGCGTGCAGCGCTTCCAGGCCGGTGAGGACGGTGACGGGAAGCATCTGATCGTCAAGGCGGACGCGGCTGGGGACCCCGACAACGCGGACGCGATGCGCCTCCTCGTCGCCGACGGGCAGAACCACGCCCGGATGCCCGCGCGGCTCCTCGCCTCGGGAGGCGCGCCGACCATCGACAGGCCACTGGACCGACAGGGCCTTCCTGGCCCTGCGGCGTCTGCCGGGCCTGTGTCTCGAGCCGCTGGTGCTGATGGTCGCCGAAGGGGTCGCGCTGCGTTACCAACGGGGGCTGCGGGACGGTACGACGGACCCGCTCACCCGAAAGGTCGCGGCCCGGATCCTCGACGACGAGCGGGGGCACGTGCCGTTCCAATGCGAGCGGCTGCGAGCCTCCCTGGCGGCACTGCCCCGGTCCGCGTGCCGGCAGGTCACGGCGGCGTGGCGGCTGCTGCCGGTGGCCGGCGCCGCCGTCGTGGTGGCCGTGGACCACGGGCGGGCGCTGCGCCGGCTGGGTGTGGGGCGGACGCGGTTCGTCGCCGACGTTGTGAGGTCGTCGAGTGCCGCGGCCTCCGGGATGGTGCGCCCGCCCACGGATACCGAACGGGTACCGGGCACGCCTGCGGCCCCCGGATTCCGGGGGCCGCGGGAGATTCACCGAGCTGGACTCTGTCGGGGTGAACCGGCCGGCAGGCCTGAGGCCCCGGCTGAACCGCTCTCGTCGCGGGTGCGCTGTCACGCCGGCCGTCACCGCACGCACGGGCAGAGTGCCGTGGAAATCACTGCCTCAGCGGAAGAAGCCTCCGTAGAAGCCGGGTCCGTAGAAGCCGTTGCCGTAGAAGCCGTTGCCATAGAAGCCGTTGCCGTAGAAGCCGTTGCCCCAGCCCCAGCCGCCCCAGCCGCCCCAGCCGCCCCAGCCGTTTCCCCAGCCCCAGCCGCCGTGGCCGCCGTGGCCGCCGCCCCAGCCGCCGCCGTGGTCGACGACGGACTGCGTAGTGGTGGGTGCTGTCTGTGGCGTCGCCGCGCTGGCCGCGGTGGCTCCGGCAAGAGCGATCAGAGGCGCCGCAAGAGCGGCAGCGGTGATCCTGCGGATGGTGAGCGTGCGCATGTCTCCCCCTTCGGGGGTGTGGACGTTCGGGTCGCGGTCCGCGTGAGCCGGACCGCCGTGGCACCGGATCGTGCGCGTGATCCCGGCGCGGTGGGGTGCGCGGGCCTTTCGGTGTGGGCGCACCGTCAAGGACGTGGAACGCCGGAACAGATGTCTGTAGTTGAAGACGTCCCTATATGAACGGTAGACACCTTTTGCGCCGACAGTCAAAGGGATCTGGCAAAAAGTGCATATTGGTATATTTTGCACCACTGTGACGGCCTTTCACGTTCTGTGGCGCGGGGGTTTCGCTGCGTCAGATCGCCCTGAACGCGCTGCCTGGGGTGGAGTGTTGAGTGCCCCGTCGATCCACGTCGCCGTGTGGCCCCTGGGGGCTTCGGGGTTGACGGGGTAAATGTGGCGTATGTGGTGACTGATGTCCCCGGGGCGTGGGGAAGATCCGTCCGGAACTCGGAGGCAGTCGATTCGCTGCGCCGTCAAGCGCTTCCGGCCCGCCGTCGACGCCGTTGCGTCCCCACGTCGTCACTCCGGGCGTCCATCGTGCATCGCGCAGCCGTTGATCCTTGGTAACACTTCCAAAGTCGCTGGTCGGCGATTTGTTAACACCATTGACATATCAGCGATCGCTGCATACGGTCCTCCGTCGAAGCGCTTCGACGCGTCGCATCGAAACCATTCGATGGACGCCTCACTCGTTCGGCCCAGGTGGAGGTCACTTCAATGTTGAAGGTGCGCAGACCGCTGGCTCTCGCAGCAGCTGCCCTTGCGGGCGCCATGCTCATCACGTCCTGCGGAAGCTCCGGCAGCGGTGCGGAGGGCGACGGCAAGACGCTCAAGCTCTGGCACTACGAAGCCCCGAACAGCGCGATGGGCGTCGCCTGGAACCAGGCGATAGAGGAGTTCAAGAAGACGCACCCCGGCGTCAAGGTGGAGTTCGAGGCGAAGGGCTTCGAGCAGATCCAGAAGACCGCCTCGATGGTGCTCAACTCGAGCAACGCCCCTGATCTCATGGAGTACAACAAGGGCAACGCCACCGCCGGCCTGCTGGCCAAGCAGGGGCTGCTCACCGACCTCACCCCGCAGGTCACCAAGTACGGCTGGGACAAGATGCTCAGCCCCAGCGTGACCACGACCAGCCGCTACGACGCCAAGGGCGTCATGGGCTCGGGCAACTGGTACGGCATCCCGAACTTCGGCGAGTACACGATGGTGTACTACAACAAGGACCTCTTCGCGAAGAACGGCGTGAAGGTCCCCACCACGTTCCAGGAGTTCGAGGACGCGCTGGCCGCGTTCAAGGCCAAGGGCATCACCCCGCTCGCCAACGGCGGCGCCGAGTACCCGGCCCACCAGTACATGTACCAGCTGGCCCTGACCAAGGCCGACCGCAGCTGGGTCGACTCCTTCGAGCTCTACAAGGGCAAGGCGGACTTCCACGACGCCGCCTGGACGTACGCCGCCAACACCCTGTCGGACTGGGTGAAGAAGGGCTACATCGCCAAGACGAGCAGCGGCGCCAAGGCCGAGGACGCCGGCGTCTCCTTCATCAGCGGCAAGTCCCCGATCTTCTTCTCGGGCAGCTGGTGGTACGGCCGCTTCCGTGACGAGAACAAGTTCAAGTGGGGCTCGTTCCTCTTCCCGGACTCCAAGATGACCCTCGGCTCGGGCGGCAACCTCTGGGTCGTCCCGAAGAACGCCAAGAACAAGCAGCTGGCCTACGACTTCATCAACATCACGATGAAGAAGGAGATCCAGAACACCCTCGGCAACAACGGCGGCGTGCCCGTCGCGGCCGAGCCCTCGGCGATCACCGACCCAAGCTCCAAGGAGCTGATCGAGAACTTCAACAAGGTCTCGGACCAGGACGGTCTCGCCTTCTACCCGGACTGGCCGGTCCCCGGCTTCTACGACGTGCTGGTCTCGGCCACCCAGAAGCTGATCACCGGCAGCGCGAGCCCCGACGCGGTCCTCGACGAGCTGCAGAAGGCCTATGACGCGGGTGCGCCCACGTCATGAGTGCCCGACCGCTCCGGCTGCGCAATCCCTACGCGCTGTATCTGATCCCGGGTGTCATCGCCTTCCTGGCCGTCGTGATCGTGCCGTTCGCGATGAACATCTATTTCAGCTTCACGCACTGGCAGGGCGTCGGCTCGCCCGCCTGGGCGGGGCTGGACAACTACCGGGAGCTGATGAAGGACTCGCGGTTCTGGGAGTCCTTCCGGCACAGCGTCGCCATGGTCCTGGCGATGGCGGTCATCCCCACCGCCGTCGGCCTCGTGGTGGCCGCGGCGCTGTTCGACTTCATCGGCAAGCACTTCGGTTCGAAGCTGGCCAGCGTGCTGCGGGCCTGCTTCTACCTCCCGCAGGTCCTGCCCATCACCGTGGCGGGCATCGTCTGGAGCTGGATCCTGGCCCCCGAGAACGGCTCGCTCAACGAGCTGCTGAAGGCGGTCGGCCTGGGCTCGCTCCAGCAGGACTGGCTGGGTGACCCGAAGTTCGCGCTCTACAGCGTGATGGCCGTCATGGTCTGGGTGCAGCTGGGGTTCCCCGTCGTGATCTTCATGGCGGGACTCCAGCGGGTCGATCCCTCGCTCTACGAGGCGGCCGAGCTGGACGGGACGAACTGGTGGCAGCGTTTCTGGCATGTGACGCTGCCCCAGATCCGCCCCGAGATCTACGTGGTGATGCTGTGGTGCACCATCGCGGCCCTCAAGGTCTTCGGCGCGGTCTACGTCCTCACCAAGGGCGGACCCGCCGACTCGACCATCGTGCCGTCCTACTTCTCCTTCTCGACCTTCTTCGAGAAGACCGACGTGGGCTACGGCTCGGCGATCGCGACGGTGCTCACCCTGATCATCCTGGCGCTGACCACGGTCGGCCTGCGTTTCCAGACCCGATCGGAGGACGCACAGTGAAGGCGCTCAAGCGCTACCCCGTGCTGGTGGCGATGATCCTCGGCGCGATCTTCATGGTGCTGCCGCTCCTGATCGTGCTCATCAACGCGCTGAAGTCGCCCGCCGACTACTCCGCGCACGGCCCGCTCTCCCTGCCCCACGGCCTCCACCTGGACGGCCTGACGGACTTCTGGACCCGGGTCAACTTCGGGCACACGCTGCTCAACTCGATCGTGATCTCGGGTTCGGTGGCCGTGTTCGGCGTCATCCTCTCGGTGCTGAACGCGTACGCGATCGGCATCGGGAGGATCAAGGGCAAGGCGTACTTCCTCGCCTTCTTCGTGCTGGCCAACGTGCTGCCGCAGGAGGCCCTGGTCTACCCGCTGTACTACCTGTCCAAGCAGGTGGGCCTGTACGACACCAGGCTGAGCCTGATCATCGTCTTCAGCGTCGTGCAGGCGGCGTTCGGCACCTACCTCCTCTCCTCCGTGCTCGGGGCCTTCCCGAAGGAGATCATCGAGGCGGCCAGGATCGACGGCGCCAACAGCTGGCAGATCCTGTGGCGGATGGTGGTCCCGGTCAGCCGGCCCACCCTGGGCGTCCTGCTGGTGTTCTTCTTCATCTGGACCTGGAACGAGTTCCTGCTGCCCCTGGTCATGCTGCCGTCGAACGACAACCAGACCGTCTCCGTCGCGCTCGGCGTGCTCCAGGGCCAGCGACTCATGGACGCGACGATGACCAACGCGGCCGGCCTGCTCGGCGCGCTGCCCGCGATCGTCTTCTTCCTGCTCTTCCAGCGGACCCTGACCCGCGGCATCGCCGTCGGCGCCGTGAAGTGATCCGCGCCCGGACCATCGCGTCCGCGGCCCTTCCTCCGGGCGGGTGACCTCCCTGCGGTCCGCCCGCGGCTCTGCCTTCCGCCTCTCCCCGGGCAGAAGGCAGAGCCACCCCCGCCCGCCCCCACACGTACCGAGAACGCCGGTGGCCCCGCCCACCGGGAAAGGCATCGACCATGAAGTTCACCGACGGGTACTGGCTGCTGCGCGAAGGCGTCACGGCGGCGTATCCGGCAGAGGTCCTCGATGCCGTTCCGGGCCCCGGCACGCTTCGGATCTACGCGCCCACCCAGCACATCCGGCACCGCGGCGACCTCCTCAAGGGGCCGGTCATCACGGTCGACTGCACCGCGCCCATGCCCGGTGTCATCGGCGTGCGCGTCACCCACTTCGAGGGCGAGGTCGAGACCGGACCCCACTTCGAACTGCACCACGAGCCGCACGAGCCCGTCGTGACGGTCGACGACAAGCAGGCCGTGCTCACCTCCGGCGACCTGAGCGTGCGCTTCAGCCGCGACGGCGACTGGCGGATGGAGTTCCAGGCCGACGGCCGCACCCTCACCAGCAGCGACGTCAAGGCAATGGCGCTGATGGAGACCGCCGACGGCGGCCACCACATCCGCGAACAGCTCCGGCTGAGCGTCGGCACCTCCGTCTACGGCCTCGGCGAGCGCTTCGGGCCACTGGTCAAGAACGGCCAGACCGTCGACATCTGGAACGCCGACGGCGGCACGAGCAGCGAACAGTCCTACAAGAACATCCCGTTCTACATGACCGACGCCGGCTACGGCGTCTTCGTCGACGACCCCGGCAAGGTCTCCTTCGAGGTCGCCTCCGAGCAGGTCTCGCGCGTCCAGTTCAGCGCCGAGCGCCAGCAGCTGCAGTACTACGTCATCCACGGCCCCACGCCCAAGGACATCCTGCGCAAGTACACCGCGCTCACCGGCCGGCCCGCGCTGCCGCCCGCCTGGTCGTTCGGGCTCTGGCTGACCACGTCCTTCACCACCTCCTACGACGAGCAGACCGTCACCGGCTTCGTCGACGGCATGGCCGAGCGCAACCTCCCGCTGTCGGCGTTCCACTTCGACTGCTTCTGGATGCGCGAGTTCAACTGGTGCGACTTCGAGTGGGACCCGCGTGTCTTCCCCGACCCCGAGGGCATGCTGCGCCGCCTGAAGGAACGCGACCTGCACATCTGCGTCTGGATCAACCCCTACATCGCCCAACGCTCCCCGCTGTTCGCCGAGGGCAAGGCGGCCGGCTACCTGCTCAAGCGCCCGGACGGCGGCGTGTGGCAGTGGGACCTGTGGCAGCCCGGAATGGCACTGGTCGACTTCACCAACCCCGACGCCTGCGCCTGGTACGCCTCCAAGCTCGAAGCCCTCCTCGACATGGGCGTCGACTGCTTCAAGACCGACTTCGGCGAGCGCATCCCCACCGACGTCGCCTACTTCGACGGCTCCGACCCGGAGCGCATGCACAACTACTACACGCAGCTCTACAACAAGACCGTCTTCGACGTGCTGCGCAAGCACCGCGGCGAGGGTGAGGCGGTGCTGTTCGCCCGCTCCGCCACGGCCGGCGGCCAGCAGTTCCCGGTGCACTGGGGCGGCGACTGCGAGTCCACGTACGAGTCGATGGCGGAGTCGCTGCGCGGCGGTCTGTCACTCGGCCTGTCCGGCTTCGGTTACTGGAGCCACGACATCGGCGGCTTCGAAGGCCTGCCCGACGCCGGCCTGTTCAAGCGCTGGATCGCCTTCGGCATGCTTTCGTCGCACAGCCGCCTGCACGGTTCCTCGTCCTACCGAGTGCCGTGGCTCTTCGACGAGGAGGCCGTGGACGTGCTGCGCGCCTTCACCCAGCTCAAGCTCGGCCTCATGCCCTACCTGTACGGTGCCGCGCACCAGGCGCACACCGAGGGCGTCCCGATGATGCGCGCGATGGTGCTGGAGTTCCCCGAGGACCCCGGCTGCGCGTCCCTGGAGCGCCAGTACATGCTCGGCGGGGATCTGCTCGTCGCGCCGGTGTTCTCCGAGGACGGCGAGGTGTCGTACTACGTGCCCGAGGGCACCTGGACCCACTTCACGACCGGTGAGAAGGTCACCGGCCCGCGCTGGGTGCGCGAGACCCACGACTACCTCAGCGTGCCGCTGCTGGCCCGCCCCGGTTCCGCGATCCCGGTGGGTTCGGTCAACGACCGCCCCGACTACGCGTGGGCGGACGACGTGACCGTCCGGGTCTTCGAGCCCGCCGACGGCTCCCGGACCACCGTGCGGATCCCCCGCGAGGACGGCACGACCGCGGCCGAGATCACCGTCGTGCGCGAGGGCTCGACCCTGCGGGCCGAGACCTCCGACGCGTCCCTTCCCTGGGGTGTCGAGGTGGCCGGCGGACCCGGCGCGCGTGCGGCGGCCGGGACCGCCGTCCTCACCCTGGAGCTGTCCGGCTCCTGAGGGCGGTCCGGCACAACACGCGAGTCGAGCAAGGGAGTTGTATGGTCAAGATCACCGATGTCGCACGCCATGCCAACGTCTCCCCGAGCACCGTCAGCTACGCCCTCAGCGGCAAGCGGCCGATCTCCCCGGAGACCCGGCAGCGCATCGAGGACAGCATCCGGGAACTGGGCTACCGGCCGCACGCCGGAGCCCGGTCTCTGGCCAGTAGCAGGTCACGGGTGCTGGGCCTGGTACTGCCGCTGCGCAAGGGCGTCCATGTGCCCGTGGTCATGCAGTTCGCCACCTCCGTGCTGACCGCGGCCCGCGAGCACGACCACGATGTCCTCCTCCTCACGCAGAGCGAGGGCGAGGAGGGCATCATCCGGGTCGCGGAGAGCGCGATGGCGGACGCGTTCATCATCATGGACGTCGAGATGGACGACCGCCGGTTGCCGCTGCTGCGCACCCTGGACCGGCCGTCCGTGCTCATCGGTTTCCCCTCCGACCCGGCCGGCCTGACCTGCGTCGACCTGGACTTCGCGGGCGCCGGCGAGGTGTGCGTGGAGCACCTCGCCTCGCTGGGGCACCGCACGGTCGCCCTCGTCGGCTCACCGCCCGAGGTCTACGTCCGGGGCACCGGCTTCGCCCGCCGGGTCGCCGCGGGCTTCACGGCCGCCGCCGACCGGCTCGGCCTGCGCTCCTCCGTGCACCCCTGCCCGGAGACCCCGGCCGCCGCGCGGGCCATGGCGGAGCAACTGCTGCGCGAGCAGCCGGGGCTGACCGGGATCGTCGTCCACAACGAACCGATCACACAGCCGCTCATCTCCGCCTTCCACGCCATGGGACTGCGGGTGCCGGACGACCTCTCGGTCACCGCGATCTGCCCCGACGAGACCGCCGAGCAGGCCCCCGTCCCCATCACCTCGGTCGCCATCCCCTCCGCGGAGATCGGCACCCGGGCGGTGGAGCTCCTCATGGCCAAGCTCGCCGGCCGCGACGACGTCCCCGAGACCACCGTCCTCTCCGCGCTCCTCACCCCCCGGGCCACGACGGCGCCGCCGCCGGCGTGACCCCTCGGGGGCGGGCGGCCGGACTACTCCGTGCGCAGCCCGTCCGGCCGCATGCGCATCAGCGCCGGAAGGCTCAGCGCGGTCACCAGCAGGACGACCGCCGCGCTGATGCCGGTCATGGCGGCGACGCCGGGCCAGTCGACGGTGACGGTCGTGTCGACCATGCGCAGGAGTACCGCCCCCAGGGCCAGACCCACCGCGGAGGCGAGCGCGAGGCCGAGGCCGACGGGGACGGCGGTCTGCCACAGCACCGAGAGGCTCAGCGTGCTGCGGCGGGTGCCGAAGGCCACCAGGGTCGAAAGGAGCTTCCTGCGTTCGCGCAGCTGCTCCAGCTGCGCGACCAGCAGGCTCGCCCCGATCAGCAGCAGCACACAGCAGGCCCCGACGAACAGCCCCGTGCGGATGGAGGCGAAGCGCTCGGACTGGGCCTGCGCGGCGTAGTCCCGCGCGTCGGCCAGCGGGTCGATCGCCGCGGTCGTGTTGCGCACGAGTTCCCGGGCGTCGGGGGCCGTCCGGTCGAGCGAGACGTAGACCTTGCCGGTGACCGCCGGGGCGGCGGCCGCGGGGAAGGCGCCGGGAGTGACCAGCAGGCCGCCGCGTTTGTAGCCGCTGGGATCGGCGCGGGTGTACGCCTTGGCCAGGTCGCGCGGGAGGCGCCAGGCGAGTTCGAGCCCCGGGGAGCGGGTGTAGCCGGGGTCGACGTACACGACCTTCCCGGGCTTCGCCGTCCGGGGCGTGTCGCGGTCGTACCCGTCCTGGACGGTGAAGACGTCGCCGTCGCGGCAGGCGGGCAGCTTCGCCACCTCGCGCAGCGCGCCGCAGGTGCCCACCGTCAGCTCCATGTACCGCTGGGGCTCCACGGCGCGTTCGCCGAGCATGCCGGTGGACAGCCACGTCGTCCGCCGTACACCCCCGCCGGCGGTGAGCCGCCGGGCGGCGTCGGCCGGCGAGTCGGCCGCGGGGAGGGAGACCTCCATCTGCGCGCGGGAGAGGTCGTTGCCGGTCCGGCGTGTGTAGGCGTCGTCCGCGCCCGCGAAGAGCATCTGGAGCGCGATCGCCCCGGCCACGGCGACGGCGATGCCGTTGACCGTCCGGGCCGCGGTGCCGCTGTTCAGCTGGAGCCCGCGCACCGCGAGCTGCCAGGAGGGGGTGCCCGTGCCGAGCCGGCTGACGACGGACTCGACGACCCATGGGAGCAGCGCGGTGACGCCCATCAGCAGCAGGATCGTGCCGCTGACGACCAGTGCCTGGTTGAAGTTCCCGTTGTCGTTGCCCTGCCCGATCATGGGGTAGAGCAGGGCGAGTCCGCCGAGCGGCAGCAGCAGCCGCCACCACAGCCGGCGGCGCGGAGGCCGGGCCGTACGGACCAGCCCGAGCGGCTCGATCACCACGCCGCGCAGCGCGAGCTGCGTCACGGCGACCGCGGCCGCCGGGACGGCGAGGGCGACCAGCGCCGCCAGTACGGGCGCGGGAGTGAGGTCGCTGGGGAAGACGCTGACGCGGTAGAGGCTGACCTGGCCCGCCAGGGCGCGTCCGGCCGTGAAGAACACGGCGCCGACGGCGAGTCCGCACAGCGTGCCCGCCAGGGCCTCGCCCGCGGCGATGCGCCGCGTCGTCGCCGCGTCCGCGCCGAGCAGACGCAGCGCGGCGAGCCGGCGGTCGCGCCGGTCCCCGCCGAAGCGGACGGCCGCCGCGATGAACACGCCGACCGGCATGAGCAGCGCCACGAAGACGATGAGCACGAGCAGCAGCAGGACCGGGTCCATCGGCGTGCCCGGGTTCACGGAGCCGAAGGCGTGGATGCGCAGTACCCGGCCGACCTGGCCGGCCTCGCCACCGGTGCTCAGCCCGGACGTTCCCGCGTAGTAGGCGAGTTCGTCGGGCCCGAGCAGCCCGTCCTGACCGATGGTGCCCGTGACCCGGTACGGCAGCCGCTCGCGCAGCAGCCTTCCGTCCGCTGCGGCCAGTATCCGCCGCAGGGCGGGGGAGACCACCATCGCGCCGCGTGCGGGCAGCTTCCCGACGCCGGGCGGCAGGGGCGGCCGATCCCCCTCGGGCTGCAGCAGGCGGCCCCGGACGTCCTCGCCCCGGTAGGTGGTGTCGACCGTGGCGATCAGCATGGTGTCGGCCGCCCGGTGCGTGACGACCGAGGTGTACGTCATGTCGTTGCGGGCGCGTTCTCGGTCGTGACGCTGTGTCAGCGCGTTGGGCACGGCCGTGGTGAGCAGCAGCAGGGCCACCCCGAGGCCCACTCCGACGGCGGTCAGGAGAGTGCGCGTCCAGGTCTCGCGGCCGCCGGTGACCGCGAACCGGATGCCCAGGGACAGGTCCCCGACCCGGGACCGGAGCAAGGTGCCGGGGGTGTCACCCCTCGTCATGCGACGTGCGCCATGTCCCGGGCCCGCCCGTCGCGTACGACGACCTCGCGGTCGGAGTACGCGGCCACCCGGGCCTCATGGGTGACCAGGACGACCGCCGCGTCGGTGTCCCGCGCCGCCTCCGTGAGCAGCTGCATCACGCGCTCGCCGTTGAGGGAGTCCAGCGCGCCGGTGGGTTCGTCGGCGAACAGGACGCGGGGGCCGGTGGACAACGCGCGGGCGACGGCCACCCGCTGCCCCTGCCCGCCGGAGATGGCTCCGGGCCGCTGGTCCGCGACGTCCTCGACCTCCAGCCGCCGCAGCCATTCGAGGGCCGTACGCGCGGCCTCCTTGCGGGAGGTGCCGTTGAGCCGGAGCGGGAGGGCCACGTTCTCCGCGCAGCTGAGCTCGGGAACGAGCTGGCCGAACTGGAAGACGAAGCCGAACTCCGTCCGCCGCAGCGCGCTGCGCTGGGCGTCGTTCATCGCCGACAGTTCGCGGCCGCGGTAGGTGATGGTGCCGCCGTCGGGGACGACGATCCCGGCGAGGCAGTGCAGCAGCGTGGACTTCCCGGACCCCGAGGGGCCCATCACGGCGACGACCTCGCCGGGGCGTATGGAGAAGTCCACCCCCTCCAGGGCCGGTGTCGGGCCGTAGCTCTTGCGCAGGCCGGCGCAGGAGAGCAGCGGTTCGGCCGATGTCATGCGCGCACCTCCTGGGCGAGCCTGTCCAGGCGCGCGGCGGTGATCTCGAGCCAGCGCAGATCGGCTTCCAGGTGGAACAGGGCGTGGTCACAGATGAGCTGGTCGGCCAGGTCGCCGGTGCGCTTGCGCGCGGTCAGTTCGCGCATCAGACGCAGGTGCTCGGCGCGCTGCATGTCCAGGATCTCGGCGGCGTCGCGGTGGGTGAGCAGGGCGAGGACGACCTTGGTGTACAGCGTCGACTGCAGATAGGGCTCGGGCTTCTCCGGGGACGCGAGCCACTGCACGACGTCGGTGACGCCCGCTTCCGTGATGGCGTACCGCTTCCGCTCCGGTCCCTCGCCGGGCTCTATCGCCTCGACCTCGACCAGGCCGTTCTTCAGCAGCCGCGACATGGTCGAGTAGACCTGTCCGTAGTGCAGCGGGCGGTCGTGGCCGAATCGCTCGTCGAAGGCGCGCTTGAGGTCGTAGCCGTGGCGCGGGCCGGATTCCAGGAGGCCGAGAAGGGTGTGACCGATGGACATGCGCGTCACTATACATTTCAGGTATACACATCGTGTAGACGTGGTGTCCGGATCGGTGTGACCGGTTTAACACCCCCCGCTATACATCTCGCGTATACGTGGTGTGTACAGTCACCGGTATGCGATCTGCCAGGCCCCAACGACCCCTGCCCGCACGCTCGAACGCCGCCTTCACCAGGACCGCCCGGAGGTGGGCGGCCCTGCCCGCCGCCGCGCTGGCGCTCGCGCTCGCTTTGACCGGCTGCACCCGCGTGGAGACCACCGCACCGAGCACAGTGCGGCAGGAGGCCGGTGACAAGGGTACGGGTACGTTCGGCAGCGTCGACTGCCGCGTCGCCAAGTGCATCGCGCTCACCTTCGACGCGGGGCCGAGCAAGAACACCGGGCGCCTGCTCGACGTCCTCAAGGAGAAGCAGGTGCCCGCCACCTTCTTCCTCCTCGGCAGGAGGCACATCGACACGTACCCGGAGATGGTCAAGCGCATGGCCGCCGAGGGCCATGAAGTGGCGAGCCACACCTGGTCGCACAAGATCCTCACGCGGATCGGTCCTGAGGAGATACGCCAGGAGCTCAGCCGCCCCGACGACGCCATTCAGCGCCTCACCGGCCATCGCCCCACCCTGGTGCGCCCGCCCCAGGGGCGCACCAACGACACCGTCCAGGGCATCGCCCGCGAGATGGGGCTCTCCGAGGTGCTGTGGAGCGTCACCGCCAAGGACTTCGAGACCAACGACTCCGCCCTGATCACCAAGCGGGTCCTGGAGCAGTCGGACCGCGACGGCATCATCCTGCTCCACGACGTCGTCCCCACCGGGCGCAGCGCCGGTTACCGGGGCACCTTGCCGGCCGTCCCCGGCATCATCGACGCACTCAAGCAGCGCGGCTTCACCTTCGTGACCGTTCCGCAGCTGCTCGCGCCCGGCACTCCGCAGCCCGGGGCGGTCTACCGGCCCTGACCGGATGTGAGGGCAAGGCGGCCCTGTGGTCATGGCCGCGGGTACGGGCCCGGAGCCACCGTGGATTCCGAAGCAGGACCGGGTGGCTGGAGCGAGAGATGACCGACACCTTCCCCCGCGGCCCCGCCGGACCCGACGGCCCTCCGGACGACCCGGCGCGGTCGGGCGGCGAACCGGCTGTGCCTGCGGACGGGACCGCGCCCGCGGACGGGGCCATGTGCGACGGTGCGGGCGGCACGGTCTGGCTGATCGGGCTGCGCCATCGTGCCGGATCGGGAGCGCTGGTCCGGCACTACTACGTGGTGGCCGACACGGCCCGGGGCGTCGAGGCGCTGCGCCGCGCGCACCGATGTGCGGCACGGCCCACGGAGTACCGCCTGCGCGACGGCGCGGCGATCGACGGGACGTGGGCCGAGGTGCGCAGACTGAGACGGGACGCGCTGGGCCGGTTCCTGCTCGCGGACCGGGCGCTCTGACCCCGCGCGGCGCTCCCGCCCGTCACGTGTCCCGCGGCCCCGGGCCGACCGGCAGCAGCGCGATGTCGTCGCGGCCCCCCGCCGTCCGCTGCGCCTCCCGCAGGAGACCGTCGGCCAGGTCGTCGAGCGACCGGACGGGGGCGGCCGGGAGCCGGCCGGCGAGTTCCCGGAGCGCCGTGTCCAGGTCCGTGCCGGGATGTTCGACGAGGCCGGCGGTGAACGGGGTGAGCACGATGCCCGGCGGCATGGGCACCTCCGCGCTCCGGTAGTGCGCGGCGACGTCGACGCCGAGCGGGAGCCCGGGCGGCACGTCGGGATCTCCGTGCGACCGGACGGGTACCGCAGCAACGCCGGCAGGTGACCGCGCTCGCCGACAGCGCGCGCTGCCGCGGCAGGTCCAGCTGGGCGTAGCGGCAACCGGTGAACAGATCGGTGTCGAGGTCCTTGAACACGGTCGAGTGCGGCCTCCTCCTGCGACGCGGCGCGGTACGGAGCGCGCCCGCCCATCGCTCACCGGCCCCGCGCGGCGCCGAAGGGGCCGGTCGCCGCCGGGGAACGCCGTGTCGGCGCGGCCGGGGCGCTCCCATATGCGGACCATGGTCCCCGCCGCGAGGTGGGGGCATCTCGGCGGCCGCGCCGCAGGGGACCCGGAGACGAGTGGCGGCCGATCCGGGCCCTCTTCCCCTCGGATCGGGACAGGTGCCGGTCATTTCGGGCCGGCGGGAAGGTCTCGCGAGGTCGGCTGGTTTAAATTTGCAACCACCCGAAATCACCACCGCCCATGCGCGGCGCCCGGACCCCTAGGAGTAGCCCCAGATGCAGTCGGTCGCATTGGACACCCCCGTACTCGACGCGCCCCCGGCCACGTCGTCGCGACGCTCGCACGCCGCCGCCGTCACCGTGGACGACGGCGGCGCCAGGCGGGCGACGCGCATGGGACTGATGTCGGTGTCCCTCGGCACCGCGGGTCTGGGCGGTGTGTGGCAGTCGGCGTGGACCACGGTGTCCGCTCCCGTCGGGGTGAGCGACGTCCTGTTCGTGGTGAGCGGCCTGGTGTGGGTGGTGCTGCTGGTGCAGTACCTGCGCCACGGCGGGGCACGCTGGCGGAATCTGCGGGACGACCTCCACCACCCCGGTCAGGGCTTCGCCCTCGCCTACGTACCGATCATCGGCATGCTGGCCACCGGCCACTTCGCCCGCTTCGGAGTCGACGGCGCCCGCTGGTTCTACGCGGTGTTCGCGCTCGGCGCCGCCGTCATCGCCGCGCGGCTGCTCGCCCACTGGGTGACCGGTGGCCTCAGCTCGGCCACCCTCCACCCCGGATACCTCCTGCCGGTGGTCTCCGCGCCCTTCATCGCCAGCACCACCGCCTCGGCGGTCCGACTGCCCGACGCGGCCTCGGCCGCCTTCGCCGTCGGGGTGCTGTACTGGCTCGCTTTCGGCACCGTCATCCTCGGCCGGCTCGTGGCGAGCGGCCTGCCCGCTCCCGCCCGTCCCACGCTGACGATCCTGACCATCCCGCCGGCCGTCGGCGGCCTCGCCTGGACCGCCGCGCACGGCGGACGGGTCGACGCGGTGGGGTACGGCTTCGCCGGGCTGGTGTTCTTCACCGTCCTGGTCGTCCTGTTCCTGCTGCCGCACGTGCGCCAGGAGGCGTTCCACACCGGTTACTGGGTCTTCTCCTTCCCCGCCGCATCCACCGGCAACTTCCTCGTCCGCTGGCTGCACGGGGCCGGACTGTCCGGCTGGCAGGGCCTGACGTGGCTGGTGATCGCCCTGGTGAGCGCGGCCTTCCTGGCCCTGTACGCGGCGACCCTGCGGTACGCCGTCCGCGCCGTGGGGCGGCACCGGGCGGTCGCGGGGGCGTAGCGCCCGGAAGTCCCGCCGCCGGAACGGGGGCGGCGGGAGCACGGCCCGGCTCACCGTAGGCCGGCCAGCACCTCGTTGAAGGCCTCGGTCGAGCTCGGGTGCGTGTAGACGGCGTCACGCAGTTCGCTCGCCGTGACCCCGTGGCGGACGGCCAGCGCGACCGTGTTGACCATTTCCTGGGAATCGACGCTGAGCAGCGCCGCCCCGAGCACCCGGTCCGTGGCCGTGTCGACCACGAACTTCATCAGGCCCCGCGTCTCCCCGAGGATCTTCGCCCGGGGCATCGCGGCGATCTCGCCGACCGCCTTGGCGGCGACCCCGACCTCGTACCCCTGCTCACGTGCCTGGCGCTCGGTCAGCCCCACCCGGGACAGTGGCGGCGTCGTGAACACCGTGTACGGCACCGCCACGCGGTCCCGCGTCGAGCGGGACCCCGAGCCGAGCAGCTGGTCGCCCACGATGCGGCTGTCGTCGAGCGAGATGTACGTGAACTGCGGCCCGCCGTTGACGTCACCTACGGCGAAGACGCCCGGCGCGCTGGTGCGCAGATACTCGTCCACCGCGATGGCACCGGAGTCCGCGGTGCGGATGCCGGCGGAGTCGAGGCCGAGCCCGTCCGTGGCGGGCCTGCGCCCGGTCGCGATCAGGACGGCGTCGGCATCGACGGCGCGGTCGAGCCCGCCGGTGCGGTAGCGCACGGTGGCGTGCCCCGGCGCGTCGGTGACACCGGTGACCGTCGCCCCTGTCACCAGCGTGACGCCGTCGTCCGCGAGGATGCGCGCCACCGCGTCGGCCACGTCGTCGTCCTCGCGCGGCGGCACCCGGGCCCCCGCCTCCAGGACCGTCACCTCGGCGCCGAACTTCCGGTACAGCCCGGCGAACTCCAGCCCCAGGTAGCCCGCCCCCAGGATCACCAGGCGACCGGGCCGGTCCGGCGAGCGGACCAGGTCGGTGCTCGTCCTCGCGTACGCGCTGTCGCGCAGTCCGGGGGTGTCCGGGACGACCGGCTCGGCGCCGGTGTTGACGACGATCGTCTCCGCGCCGATGAGCAGCCGGTCGGCACCGGCGGTGACCTCGACGGTCGCGGGGCCGACGAACCGCGCCCGCCCCGTGACCACCGTGACGGAGTCGAGGGTGTCCAGTGCCTCGAAGTTCTTCGCCCGGAGGGAGTCCGTCAGGCGCGTGGTGCGGTGGACGGCGTCCCGGAACGCCGGCTCGGGCGTATCGCCGGGCCGCCGCTCCTCGGCCTGGTGGATCAGTGCCTTGGTCGGCACGCACCCGACGTTGATGCAGGTGCCGCCGTACATCGCGGCCGACTGCTCGACCATGGCGACGCGTCTGCCGAGACGGCCCATCCGTGCCGCGAGGGTCTTGCCGCCCTTGCCGAATCCGATCACGAGGAGGTCGACGTGCATGGTGTCCATGACCGACACCTTGCCCGCGCCCCGGGTGAGATGAAAAGATCGGAAAATGTCAATTCCTGTCGAGAAAGTCTCATGGACACTCTGAGCCGCGTGGTCCGGCTGGCCCACCTGCGAGGCAGCGTCGACATCCGCTGCCTGATCGCGGGCCGCCACACCCTGGACAACCCCGCGGACGGCACCGGCCGCGCCCCGTTCCACCTGCTGCTGGAGGGGGAGTGCACCCTCGAACTGCCCGACCGGCGGATCGAGCTCCGCGTCGGCGACCTGGTACTCCTGCCGCGGGGAACCGCGCACCGCGTGCACACGCACGGGGCCCGCCCCGCCACCTCCGTCGACCGCCGGGACGTCGGGCCGTACACGCTCGTGGGCAACGAACCGGCTCCTGGATCCGTCGACCTCTTCTGCGGCCACTACGCATGGGGGCCGGGCGCGGGGCAGGTGCTGATGGCCATGCTGCCCGAGGTGCTGCACGTCCCGCTCGGGGCCGGTCCGGCAGCCCCGCTCACTCTCCTCGCCGCCTTCATGCGCGACGAAGCGGGCACGGCGGGCCCCGGCACCGAAGCCGTCCTGGACGCCCTGTGCGACGTCCTGCTGACGATGGCCCTGCGGAGCGTGTCCGGAGGGGGCCGGGCGGCGTGGCTCGCCTCGACCCGCGACATCGTACGCACCGTCACCGACGCCGTCCTGCGCGACCCCGCCCACGACTGGGGCATCGCGAAGTTCGCCGCGCTCAACTCCATGTCCAGGGCGACCTTCATCCGGCACTTCGGCCGGGAGACCGGAATGAACGCCGGGGAGTTCCTCACGCGGCTGCGCCTGCTCATCGCCGCGGACCTGCTCACCGGGACCGATCAGCCGGTCGCCGCCGTCGCCGCAGCCGTGGGGTACAGCTCCGAATCCGCCTTCGGCCGCGCCTTCCGGCTTGCCGCGGGCGACACGCCGGCCAGGCTCCGCCGAGCCGCCCGTCAGGGCGCCCCCGGGGAGGAAGCCCCCGTCCTGCGCCTGGGCACCGCCTCCGGCGGGGAGCCGTCGTCGCGGTGAGCCGTCACCGCCCGAGGCCGCGCCTCAGGTGACGGATCCGGCGGAACCACGTTTGGTGCCCCGGCGAGAGGCGGGCGCCGGGACGGGGCCCGAGGCCGGCCCGGGCCGGCCGCCACGGTTCGTCCGGGGACTCGAACGGGACCTTGCGGTCCGCCTGTGCCCGGATCTCCTGGTGCGCTTCACAGGACGTCACGCGGAACGCCTCCTCGTAGGAGGCCAGGGCGGCCGAAAGCGCCTGCCCGGCGAGTCCGTGGCGTCGGATCACACGGGCCAGCCACGTGAAGAGACCCATGACCGCGGCCAGTGAGCCGGTGACGATCAGATATCCCACGAGGTCGTCCATGACGCCCCAGCGTACGTCGGGCGGTTGCGCCCGCGCGTCACTGTTCCGTAACCGCTTTAACGGCCGATAAAGTCACTTCATGCGGGCTTGAAACGAGCTCCGCGGTCGAACGATACGGCGGAGGGGGGCCCGGGGATGCTGGCCGTGGACGTCCGGCAGGCGCTGCGCGACGGGTGGACCGTCGAGGAGAGCGCCGCTCGGGCCTGGCGGTTCTCGGCCCGGACCGTCGCCCAGCACGGGGACTTCCTGCTGGCCTTCGTCGACGGCGGCGTCTGTGTCGGGGCCTTCGAGATCCGCGGCAGCCGCAACGACGAACGGACCGGCGGCAAGTACGAGTTCGACCTGGCACCGGCACGGCGGTTCCGGTGGGCGCTGGGCCGCAGGCTTCCGCTGCCGCCGGGACGCAACCCGGCCCGTATCCTCACGGGGCAGCACCTGCTCGAGTTCCTCGACGCGGAACCCCGTCGTCCTTCCGGCACCGGCCGGGACTGAAGCAGCGAAGGAGCCCACCGCCGCATGGCCAGCACGTCCGATCCCGTCGACTCCCTGCTGCAGTCGGGGCCGCGGCGGACCCGCCTGCCGGAGCCCGCCGAACGTGCCCGGCTGCGCACCGAGTACGGCCTGACGCAGGCCGAGGTCGCCGGGGCGCTCGACGTCACCCGGACGACCGTGGCCGGCTGGGAGGCCGGCCGCAGTGAGCCGCAGGGCGCCACCCGCGCCGCGTACGCCAGGCTCCTCGAGGGCATCGCCGCGCAGCTCGGCGCCGCGGCCGGGCCCGCTCCGGCGGCGCCGTCCGCGCCGACTGTGCCCTCCGCCCCGCTCCGGCAGGCGCCCGAACCCGCCCGGCAGGAGGCGGCCCCCGCCGCCCCCGGGAAGCCGGTCGCCGCACCGGCCACGCCCGCCCCGGTGGACCCGCGCTTCGCCAACGGCCCCCTGGCGGTGCTGGACGGCGACGGCACCGCGTACTGCGCGGGCGGCCTCGTCCTGCGGTGCCCGGCGACCGACGTCCCGTCACTGGTCGAGTGGACGCTCGCCGAGGCAAAGCTCGGCGCGCCCCGACTGCACCGCAACGGCAAGGACGCCGACCCGCTGATCGTGCTGACCCCCCAGGCCGCCGAAGTCCTCGGTCTGCCCAGCGCCTTGGAGGACCGCAGGACCCTGCGCCTGCCCTCGGACCACAAGGTCGTTCGGCAGATCGCACGTGCCAAGTGGCAGCTCACCCGCCGCGGATTCGGCCCCTGGGCCCGCGTCTACCGACCGGCGCAGGACGGCCGCCGGCAGTGCGTGCAGCTCGCGGTCCTCCCGTGGGGCGCGCTGGACACCCGCTCCTGGGGTGACGCCGAACGGCTGCCGCCGCCCGAACTCGCCCAGGTGCTGGCGGACTACGCGCACCGCGTCATCACCCCGCGCGGTTCCACCGCCGTGAGCGGCCTGGAGCTGATGACCGCCCTGCGCCCGCCGACCCGCGCCGTCAGGGACCCGGCGACCGGCGCCTGGGTACCGGGACCGAACCCCGGATCCCTCACCCGGCCGGTGGAACCGGCGCCGCCCGAGGCCCCCGACGAGCACCCCGTCGTCGCCACGCGGTACCCGCGCGGGCACCGGCGCACCCCGGACGAAGTCCTCGACGAAGAGGCCTTCGAATGGATCCGCGACCCGCAACTGCTCACCGACGCCGAGTGCGCGCGCAAGTTCGCGGTCGGCATCGACGTCAACATGGCGTTCGCCGCCGCCGCCAACCGCCTGAACGTCGGCCTGGGGCCCGCCGTGCACGCCCGCGCCCCCCGGTTCGACAAGGCGCTGCCCGGCTCCTGGCTCGTCGACCTCTCCCGCATCGACCTCGACCCGCGCCTGCCGAACCCGTTCACCCCGGACGGGACCCGCCCCGAAGGCCCCGCCTGGTACGCCACCCCCACCGTGGCCTACGCCGCCGAACTCGGCCACGACGTGAGCCCCCTCGAGGCGTACGTCCGTCCCGAGCACGGCGCGTACCTCGACGCCTGGTACACCCGCCTGCGCGACGCCTACATGACCACCATGGCCGAACTCGGCGTCGTCTCGGGCATGCCGGAGGCCGACTTCCTCGCCGCGATGGAGCACCACAAGCAGGCCGACCCGGCCCGCGCCGCCGTGCTCTCGGCGGTCAAGGCCACCGTCAAGGGCGGCATCGGCAAGCTCCGCGAGCGCCCCCAGGGCGCCGGCTACCGCCCTGGGGAGCCCTGGCCCGCCCTCGACCGTCCCACCTGGCGACCCGACATCCGTGCCGCGGTCATCGCCACCGCGCGGGTCAACATGCACCGCAAGATGGTGAGGTTCGCCGCCGCCGGTCTCTTCCCCGTCGCCGTCCTGTCCGACTGCGCGGTGTACCTGTCCGACGGCCCCGGCCCGTTGGACTTCCTGCCGCGTACGCCCGAGGGGAAGCCCCTGCCCGGCGGTTTCCGGCTCGGCGTCTCACCCGGCATGGTCAAACACGAGGGCACCCAATCCCTCATGTGGGCCGTGGAGCTGCTCGAGGACGGCCACAATCCCGCCCGCCACATCAAGGGCGGCGACGCCGCACTCGACGGAGAGTAGGAGAGCCAGGTGGGCATGCTCGGCGACGGCCTCGACAAGGCCACGGCCAACACCCTCACCCGCCCCGTCCCCAAGTCGGCGCAGGCGCAGATGCGGTTCCTGGTCAAGCAGGAGAAGGGCACCAGGGCCGTCGCCGGCCTGCTCGGCGTCTCGCAGCGCACCGTCGAGCGCTATCTGACCGGCGAGATCAAACGCCCCCGCAAGGACCTGGCCGCCCGTCTCGCGGCGGAGGTCCGTAGGCGCTGGCAGCCCCGCGTGCGCGAACGCGCCAGGCGGCACGCGGCGACGACCGGCGGCATCGTGATCGAGACCCGCGCCCGGTTCGGCTTCACCGCGGCCCCGGGCTCCACCGACGACGCCCGAGTGCGTCTGATCACCCAGGCCCTCCCGCCCGACTACGCCGCCCGCCTCTTCGACGCCCAGGCCGCGGGCGCCGGCGAGGACCGACTGCGGGCCATCGCGGCGGAGGGGCTGCAGGAGATCTACTTCAAGGATCGCGGCCGCCGTGCCCAGGGGCTGCAGGTCGACTTCACCGACATCGACTACGTCGAGTTCGAGTTCTGAGGCCCGGCGTCCGGATCAAGGCCACCCACAGCCCCGCTACTACCACCCCAACCCGTTCCAGAAAAGCCGCAAAGCATCGCACTGCCGATGAAAGCGACCTCTCAGATGAACTGCACGCAACTTGGATTCTCCGTGGTGCGGGGAGCTTCGCAGCTCCACCGTCATCAGATCCCGGCATGCCTCATCCTCGTCTCGGCTTCGTCTCGTCCCAGCGCATCGAAGTGGTCGAGATGGAACTTCTTGGCGTTGAAGGTGCGTACCCACAGGCCCGCTGCCCAGCACAACTGCAGTTCGTTGTTGCTCAGCACCCGTCGGCGCGCGGTTTGGTACCCCTCCAGGAAGGCCACCGTCCGTTCGACCGAGGCGCCTGCACCAGTGGGCCCGCCCTCGAACATGGCGGCGGCCTGGCCAATGATCACCACCTCGGGCTCGTAGACCACGCTGTCCCAGTCATGGACCACGAGCGGCCGGCCCTCGCGAAACTTCACATTGCGGCCGTCCCAGTCCCCGTGTCCGAACACGCAGGCAGCGTCGCGGACCTCCTCAAGCCGCTCGCGTACGGCCGCGCCGAGCTCGTCGAGCCACGCCGTGGCAGAGCACCGTTCAGCATTGAGGTCGACGTTGCGGTCATCCGGGACCGGCCAGACGCCGTCCTCCTTGTGGTACCAGTGGACCCATGCGGGAGCCGGCCGTAGCAGCGGCTGCGGATCCAAATCCTCTGCGCGGGTCACAAAGTCGGCCAGAAGGCCGGCGAACTGTCGGGGAGCATCCGCGGGCGCGGGCTCTCCACCCCCTGGCACGGAAGTCTCGGCGCTGGCGACCTTCCTGCCCAGCGGCAACGGACCGGTCAATGGCTCCGGGCATGGGAAGCCCGCCTCCCACATCCGGCGTTGCACCCAGGTACAGGCTCCCAGCCGCGCATCGTCATCGTTGTCGCGGATCTTCAGCACCACCTCGCGGCCGTTCGTCAGCCGGAGGCCGTGGACCACGGACAGGTTCCCCGCCGTGAACGTGCGCTCGGCAACCGGGTAGCCCAGGTGTTCGATGCACCAGTCATTCACTGCTCGATCGCCGGAGTGTTCAAGCATGGCATTCCTCTTCATGGGTGGCTTGGCCCTCCCGTTCAGGGCCTTGATGGTGGCCTGAAGCCGTGGGAACCGGATCGGCGCCCTCGCGCCGCAGTGCGCTGATCGACTCGGTGAACTGCCGCGGGCTCAGCCCGGCGAAGGGAACCATCCCGGGCGGCTCCGATGCCGTGAGACCAGGGCAGAGCTCAGGGAGTGTCGCTGTCTGCCTCTTTCGGTCGCATGAACTCAAGGTCGTCGCCCCATGCGTCCAGCACCTTGCCGTGTCCGGCCTCTCGGGCCGCCTTCTCGACAAGGGCGAACAGCTGCCGCTGCCGGGATACGTCACCTGCTGCCGAGACGCGATCCACAGCACGCAGCAGCACGTCGGTGTCCCAGCCCGGCAGCGGGTACCGGGCGAGCTCCCACTCCAGGTACTTGTTGTAAGGGCGGGGGCGACGGTGGAGAGCGAAGAGCAACTCAAGCAGGAACCGCATGCTGTCGGCCGCGTCGAGGCGGGCGGCCAGAGCCAGGCCGTCCCGGTGGTTCTTGACCGAGCGGTAGAGGGAATTGGCGTAAGCGTCGAGCCATTCGCCGGCGTCCCGGAACGCCTCATCGGCATCCAGCAGGGCCCAGTCGGCAAGGATGCGGGCGATGCCTCCGTCGAGCCGGTCGAGCACCACCCGAGCACGGGCGAGGGCATAGCGTTCCCAACCGGGCGTCCCGGCTCCGCAGAACTGGGTGAGAGTGACGATGACGAGGTCGAGCTCGGTGCCGCGGTGACTCGCGAACCGGGTCAGGTCGGTCATGGCGTCATCGGCGACGATCACGTACAGGTCGTGGTCGGAGTGCGGGGTGATCATGCTGTCGTGGGCCTGGGAACCTTTGAGGACGAGACCGAGGACGGCTGAGTCGGCGACGGCGAGTTCGACGAACGCGTCGTAGGTGAGCGGCTGCTGAGCAGTCATGGTGTGGATCTCCGGTGTGGTGATGACGGGTATGCCTGCTGGGGCGACCCCGGTTACGAGGCGCCCTGCACCGTCCGCGGCTGCACGTGGCTGCCGCCCTGAAGATCAACGCACAACTGGACCTTATCGCTCGGCCGGGCCATGGGGGAGGGCTTTGGGAGACGTCAGGATGCTGGTAATGCGACCGACGAGCTCACTTCAGAAGAGCCGCACCGATCCCGAATAGGTGTGGTCGATCGCCTTGGCGAGTTGCTCGGCGTGGTCTTCGAGCAGTGGCTTGAGGGCGCCGCAGTAGGGCTGGTGGTCAGCTGTGCGGAGTCAGTGGAACACGTTGTGTCAGCCCTTCCGGCTGCAGCGTCGCCACCACCGAGGCCACCACGGCCGGCACCACCACCGGCGCGACCACCCGCCGCGCCCTGGTCCGATACCCGCGCGCCATGACCCGCCCCAGGCATACGCGGACCGCCGGCCCGAGGGCTGTCCCGCAAACGCCGGCAGGGCGCCGCCGGAACCGGCCGCCCCCTGTGGTCGTCTTGTGCGCTGACTGTGTGCGAAGCCGGGATGTGGGGGACGTTGTGACGCGGATCGTGACGAAGGCAAGTCTCATGGTGGTGGCCATCACGACAGTGCTCGGGGCCTCGGCCTGCGGCAGGGAAGCCGGCGCGGCGGCCGGGGGGAGCGGCGGTGAGCTCCCCGCGCTCGGGAAGGCAGAGTCCGTGGCGCCCTCCGGGGACGGGGCGTCGTCCGGTTCGGCGCCGACATCTTCCGGGTCGGCGCCGACGTCTTCCGGCACCGTGGGGAAGCTGTCCGGGATCACGCAGACCGCGGCGTCGCCCATCACCCGCCACGTGCCGTGGAACCTGGACATTCTCGACCAGCGGTCGCGCCCGCTGAACGGGAAGTTGACCACCACCGCCACGGGCAAGGGCGTTCACGTCTACGTGATCGACACCGGGATGGACATCGCGCACAAGGAGTTCGGCGGACGCGCCCACCTCGGCGCCGATTTCGTGGGCCCGAAGGACTCCGGTGACTGCTTCAGTGAGGCGGGGACCGGCCACGGCACATTCGTCGCGGGCATCATCGGCGGGGCGAGGTACGGGGTGGCGCCCGAGGCGGAGCTCGTACGGGTCCAGGGCATCCCGTGCGAGAGCGAGGGCGGCGGCTCCCCGGCGGCGGCCGAGGCAGCCTTGGTGAAGTCGGTCGAGTGGGTCACCGCGCACGCGCAGAAGCCTGCGGTGGTGAACATGTCGCTCAACCTCGACCACCGGTCGGCGGCCCTGGAGTCCGCCGTGAAGAAGATGGTCGACGCGGGCATCCCGACGGTGGTGTCGGCCGGCAACTTCCATGACGACGCCTGCAAGCACTCCCCGGCCGGCGTCCCCGGCACGATCGTCGTGGCGGCCTCCACCTCGAACGACCGCGCGTGGAGCGACGGCGGCTCCTACGGATCGGGTTACGGACGGTGCGTGGACCTGTACGCCCCCGGCCAGAAGGTGACCGCAGCCCTCGCCGGCGGCGGTACGACCACGGAGAACGACGGCGCGACGTCCTGGGCCGCGCCGCATGCGACCGGTGTGATCGCGCTGTACCTGTCGGCACACCCTCACGCCACGGCCAACGAGGTCCACGTCTGGCTCGACCACACGGCCACCCGCGGTGCCGTGCGCGGCGTCCGCAGCGACACTCCCAACCGGCTGCTCAACATCGGCGCCCTCTGACCTGCCCCGGCCGCCGATTGGCGACCGCCTGGCCGGCTGAAGCGCTGAGTCACACGTCATGTGACCGAGCGCTTCATTCGGCGAGTCGGCACGTGAGCCGGCGAGCGGAGTGTCCATGTCGATGGCTGCGACTTCTCTGGGTGGATGACACCGCGGTGGCGGGCTGAGCCGGGACCCTGGTCGAGTCCATTCGCGCTGCTTGACAACGGAAGGTCGTTCTCTGTTGCCGCCTGTGCCCGGTTTCGCGTGGCGGGTGGGACCTCAACTCTTGACGGCCTCCGCGATCCGCTGGGCGGCCTGGGCGGGCGTGAGGTGCGTGGTGTCGACGACCTCGGCCTCGCTGTGCAGCCACGTGCGGGCCGCCTCGGCGTAGGGTTCAAGGTATTGGAGACGGAACGGGGAGTTGGGGCCTTGGACAGTGTCGCCCGCGATGCGCCCGCGGAGGGTTTCCTGGTCAGCGTGGAGGACGAAGTGCCGTACCGGGATGGCATGCTGGGCGAGGCCCGTACTGATCTCGCGCCAGTACTGCTCGACCAGGACGGTCATGGGTATCACCAGGGTGCCGCCGGTGTATTCGAGTACGCGGCGGGCGGTCTCGACGACGAGCGGCCGCCACGGCGGCCAGTGCTGGAAGTTGTCCGTGGCGGGCAGCCCCGGCGTGATGTCCATGAGCGTCTCGCCGACCTTCTCGGCGTCGAACACCCGTGAGCCCGGGATCAGTGGCTGCACGAGTGCACTGGTCGTTGTCTTGCCGGCGCCGTGCGTGCCGTTGAGCCATACGATCATGGGGCTCGATGCTACCGCCGTACGGTTCCTGGAGGACGGGCAGGGCAGATGTCCGGTCCGGCTTCGGCGTTCCTCAGGGTGGTGTCACTCACCAGGATCAGGTGTCACCTGTCCCGAGAAGTCGCGGTCGATCGCCTCGGCCGGTTGCCCGGCGTGGGTGTCGAGCCGCGGCTTGGAGGCCGGGTGGCAGGGCAGGCCATCCCGTGTGTCCGTCTGCCTGGCACGTGGCAGACGTTGTGCCGCTGTCGGCTTTTTCCGGGCAATGGCTCGGAGAAGCGTCGTCGCCGGACATCACGGACGACGCGAGGGGCGCCGCGGTGGACCCACCCGCAGCGGCCAGGCTGTCAGCCGTTCTCAGCCGAGGAATCCTGCTGGTGAGAATGGTCCGTCGTCATCGCGAAGCGCCGGCAGACGTGCACCCGGCTGAACTCGTCGCGCATGCGGGCCTCGTCCTCCAGCCTCGCGTGCAGGAAGGCGCCCATGAGCCTGAGGTCGGGGCGCGGTTGGAGGATCGCGCGGTCGGGTTCGCCGGGGGCGGTGTAGCGGTGGGCGTATACATGGAGGTAGTGGTCGCTCTCGGCGAAGCCCATCGCGCGGTACCAGGCCAGGGTGTCCGGGTCGTCGCGGGTCCAGGCGTCGAGGGTCGTCGCGCCGCGGTCGCGGACCGCCGCGCGGGTGCGGTGCAGGAGGCCGCGGCCCAGGCCGCGGTGCTGGTGGTCGGGGTGGACGGCGACGGTGTCGATGGTGGCCAGGGTGCCGTCGACGACGGTGTCCATGATCCCGACGACGGCGCCCGCCGTGTCGACGGCCACCAGTTCCAGGCCGGGAGCCGGGATCGCAGGCTTGGCGCGGTCGACGTCGTCGTAGTAGGCGGTGCCGAGGAAGGAGAGCACCCGGCAGCGCAGCCAGGACGGCTCGTCGGCCGGGGTGTACTCACGGATGGTGTAGGTCAAGGTCGTGATCCTCGCATGCCGTGTTGCCGTGGTGGGGGAGGGGCGACGGGGTGCGGTGGTGAGGGATCACGGACGAGATGCTGTACGGGGCGGGCAGGCGCGCGCAAGGCGATTTTCGCGCGCGGCGGCCGCAGCAGGGGTACGGCAGGGCAACACCGCTCCGCCCCCGCCGGGCAGTGATCGGCGGGGGCGGGGCGCGCGCTGGGTCACGAGCGGTGGTACTGCACCGGGACGTTGACGCGGCCGCCCAGCTCGTCGGCCGCGTGGCGCGCCCAGTAGGGGTCGCGCAGCAGTTCACGGCCGAGGAGGACGGCGTCGGCCCTTCCGGAGCCGACGATGGCCTGGGCCTGCTCGGGCTCGGTGATCAGGCCGACCGCGGCGACGGCCATCCCGGTCTCGTTGCGGACCTGCTCGGCGAAGGGCACCTGGTAGTCGGGGGCAGCGACGATCCTGGCGTTCGGGGCGTTGCCGCCCGTGGAGACGTCCATGAGGTCCACGCCGCGGGCCTGGAGCTCCTTGGCCAGGCGGACGGTGTCCTCGGCGGTCCAGCCTTCGCGGTCGTCGTCGGCGTTCTCGCTCAGCCAGTCGGTGGCGGAGACGCGGAAGAAGACCGGCAGGTCCTGCGGCCAGACGGCGCGGACGGCGTCGACGACCTCCAGGGCGAATCGGGTGCGGCCGCCGAAGTCACCGCCGTAGGCGTCGGTGCGGTGGTTGCTGTGGGGGGACAGGAACTGGTTGATGAGGTACCCGTGGGCCCCGTGGATCTCGGCGACCTCGAACCCGGCGTCAAGGGCGCGGCGTGCGGCGTCGGCGAACTCCCGCACGATCCGGCCGATCTGCTCGGTGCTCAGCTCCTCCGGGGTGGTGGACCCGGCGTCGAACGGTACGGCGCTGGGGCCGGCCGGCGTCCAGCCGTGCTGCTCGCCGGGGGCGATCGGGGCTCCGCGGTCGACCCAGGTCCGCTCGGTGGAGGCCTTGCGGCCCGCGTGGGCGAGCTGGATGCCGGGCACGGTGCCCTGTGACCTGAGGAACGCCGTGATCCGCCGGAAGGCCTCGACCTGGGTGTCGTTCCAGATGCCGAGGTCGTACGGGCTGATCCGGCCCTCGGGGCTCACCGCGGTGGCCTCGGTGATGATCAGTCCGGTCCCGCCGGCGGCCCGTGCCGCCAGGTGGGCGAAGTGCCAGTCGTTCGGCGCGCCTGCCTGATCCCCGTCCGGGGCGGCGCTGTACTGGCACATCGCCGCCATCCAGATCCGGTTCGGGATGGTCAGCGAGCGAAGGGTGAAGGGCTCGAACAGGGTGGTGCTCACGAAGCTGTCTCCTCTGGGGCGGTCGGGGACGGGCCGCGCGTCGATGAGTGGGGTCATCATCCATGCGTCAGCACCCTACGAGCTTAGGCAATAATTGCATACGCCGATTAATTCCCGTGCGCCGCTTCCTGGCGCCCCCGAGTCAAACTTTACATGGCGCGGGTATGGCGCGTTTGCATTAGTCCGCGTCTGCAAGTATCTTCGATCCCGTAAGGCGCTCGACGGCGTGCAGGCCGCGTCGGAGCGCACCTCTGGCCGAAGGCCGATCCCCCGGCAAACCAGAGGCACCTCCATACATCCCGACCCCGCGGTGGAGCACTCCGTGCCACCCGGACGGTCGTCGAAAGGCACCACCATGTCGCTCAAGGAACTCATCCCCGGCCGCCTCGGCTTCGGCACCGCCCCCCTCGGCAACATGTTCCGCGCCATCCCCGACGAGGAGGTGACCGCGACGCTGGAGGCCGCTTGGGAGCAGGGCATCCGCTTCTACGACACGGCCCCGTTCTACGGGGCGGGCCTGGCGGAGCTGCGGCTCGGCGAGCTGCTCTCACAGCGGCCCCGTGACGCGTACGTGCTGGCCACCAAGGTCGGGCGCGTCGTCCTCGACGAGCCGGAGCCGGGCGCCCCGGACTTCGGCGAGAAGGGCGGACTGTTCGAGCACGGCCGCCCCAACAAGATCGTCCACGAGTGGACGGCCGACGCCACCGAGCGGTCGATCGAGGGCAGCCTGAAGCGTCTCGGCGTCGACAGGCTGGACATCGTCTGGGTGCACGACATCGCCCAGGACTTCCACGGCGACCTGTGGCTGAGCAAGTTCGAGGAGGCCCGTACGGGCGCCTTCCGCGTGCTGTCCCGGCTGCGCGACGAGGGCGTCATCAAGGCGTGGGGCCTCGGCGTCAACCGCGTCGAGCCGATCGAGCTGACGCTCGACCTGGACGAGCCGCGGCCCGACGGCTTCCTCCTCGCCGGCCGCTACACACTGCTGGACCACGAGCGCCCGCTGGAGCGGCTGCTGCCGAAGGCGCAGGAGCAGGGCGTCGGCATGGTCGTCGGCGGCCCCTACAGCTCGGGTGTCCTCGCCGGCGGTACCCACTTCGAGTACCAGGACGCGCCCCCGGAGATCGTCGAGCGGGTGCGGCGCATCAAGGAGATCGCCGCTCGCCACGACGTGAGCGTCAAGGCCGCGGCCCTGCAGTTCTCCCTCGCCCACCCGGTGGCCGTCGCCGCCGTCCCCGGCGCGACCAAGCCGGGCCGCATCGCCGAGGACCTCGCGGCGCTCCGTGAGGACGTCCCGGCCGCGTTCTGGGCCGAGCTTCGTGAGTCCGGCCTGGTCAGCCCCGCCGCGCCGCTCCCCGGCGGCGCCTGATCCCCCCCACAAGCACAGGAGGAAGACCATGGCATCCACTTCGGTCAGCCGCGTCGTACCGGCATCGCCCGAACGCGTGTGGCAGCTCATCGGCGGCTTCCACGCCCTGCCCGACTGGCTCCCTTACATCCCCGAGAGCACCTCGCTGGAAGGCGGCAGGGTGCGCCGCCTGCGCAATCCCGAAGGGGACGTGATCGTCGAGCGTCTGGTGTCCTTCAGCGAGGCCGAGCGCCACTATGCCTACGCGATCCTCGAGGCGCCCTTCCCCGTGACCGGCTACCTCGCCGACCTCCGGGTGTACGCCCTGCCCGGAGAGGCGGAGTCCGCCGAGGTCGTGTGGAGCGGCCGGTTCACCCCCGACGGGGTAGGCGAGGCCGAGGCCGTCGAGCTGTTCACCGGCATCTACCGCGACGGCCTCGAATCGCTCCACCGGACACTCGCGGGCTGACCCGGCCCCGCCCACGCCGCGACGCTCTCTCCGCCGTCCGGGTGGCGCAGAGACCGTCGCGGCCCTCGCCGGTGCCCTTCCGGGTGGTGCGAAGCGCGCCGTCTCAGTCGCCGGCGGCGGGGGCGATGATGACCTGGACGCTCTTCATCAGCGGCTGGTCGCTCTGCGTGCTGTAGTCGTTGGCGGCGATGAGGACGTTCATCTCGGGCATGTAGCCCGCCGCGCAACCGCGGGGCATGTTGTAGGGGAGGGCGCGGTAGCGCTCGAGGCTCCGGTGGCTGCCGTCCCGTGCCGTCGCCGTGATGTCGACGAGGCTGCCCGGTGCGATGCCCCGGGCGCGCATGTCGGCCGGGTTCATCAGGACCAGGGTGCGCAGGTTCTCCACGCCGCGGTAGCGGTCGTTGTCGGAGTAGATCGTGGTGTTCCACTGGTCGTGCGACCGCATCGTCTGCAGCACGAGCGTCCCGTCGCGGGGCACGACGTCCGGGAGCGGTGCGCTGGAGAACTCGGCACGCCCGGAAGGGGTGAAGAAGACCAGTTCGCGGGCGGGCTGGCAGATCCGGAAGCCCAGCGGGAGCCGTACGCGGCGGTTGAAGTCCTCGAAGCCGTCCAGGACCTTGGCCATGGTGTCGCGGATCCGGTCGTAGTCCTCGACGTAGTGCTCCCACGGTGTGGCGCTGTCGGGGAGGGTGGCGCGGGCGATGCCGGCGATGACGGCCGGCTCGGACAGCAGATGCGGGGAGGCCGGCCGCTTCATGCCGACGGACAGGTGGACCATGCTCATGGAGTCCTCGACGGAGGTCGCCTGCAGTCCGCGCCGCTGCTCGTCCTTCTCCGTACGGCCCAGGCAGGGCAGGATCAGGGCCTTCCTGCCGTGGACGATGTGGCTGCGGTTGAGCTTGGTGCTCACGTGGACGGTCAGCGCGCACTTGGCGAGGCCCTGTGCGGTGTACGGCGTGTCGGGTGCGGCGAGCACGAAGTTGCCGCCCATCCCCACGAACACCTTGACCTTGCCCTCGTGCATGGCCGCGACGGTGCCGACCGTGTCCAGCCCGTGCTCCCGCGGCGGGTCGATGGCGCAGACCTCGGCGAGCCGGTCGAGGAAGGCCTCGGTCGGGCGGTGGTCGATGCCGCAGGTGCGGTTGCCCTGGACGTTGCTGTGACCGCGCACGGGGGAGGGGCCGGCCCCCTCCCGCCCCAGATTGCCGCGCAGCAGCAGGACGTTGACGATCTCCCGGACGGTGTCCACGCCGTGCTCGTGCTGGCTGACGCCGAGGCACCAGCTCATCAGGGTGCGGTCGGAGCGTGAGTACACCTCGGCGGCCTTGAGGATGTCGGCGCGGGTCAGCCCGGACTGGTGCTCCAGCTCCTCCCACGGCGTCTTCTCGCACAGGTCGCGGTACTCGTCGAATCCGTGGGTGTGGCGCTCGATGAACTCCCGGTCCAGGGCCTTGGGGTCGTGGAGGGACTCCTCGATCACCGCCTTGGCCATCCCGCGCAGCAGCGCCATGTCGCCCCCGGCGCGCACCTGGAGGTTGAGCGTGCTGGTCCGGGTCGACTTGAACAGCGCCATGTCCGTCATCTCGTGCGGCACGATGGTCCGGGTGGCGGCCGCTTCGATCAGCGGGTTGACGTGCACGATCTGGGCCCCGCGCCGGTACGCGTCCGCGAGGGCGGTCAGCATGCGGGGGGCGTTGGAGGCGGCGTTGACCCCCATGATGAACAGGGCCTCGGCGGTCTCCCAGTCCTTGAGGTCGGCGGTGCCCTTGTCGGTGCCCAGGGACGCCTGCAGGGCCCGGCCCGACGCCTCGTGGCACATGTTGGAGCAGTCCGGCAGATTGTTGGTGCCGAACTCCCGCGCCATGAGCTGGTAGAGGAAGGTGGCCTCGTTGCCGAGCCGTCCGGAGGTGTAGAAGGCGGCCTCGTGGGGCTGTCCAGGGCGCGCAGTTCGCTTCCTACGAGGTCGAAGGCGTCCCGCCAGGAGATGGGGATGTAGTGGTCGGTGTCGGCGTCGTACACCATGGGCTCGGTGAGCCGCCCCTGGTCCTCGAGCGCGAACTCGGTCCACGTGGACAGCTCGGAGACGGAGTGCGCGGCGAAGAAGTCCCGCCCGACGCGCTTGGGGGTCATCTCCCACGTGACGTGCTTGATGCCGTTCTCGCAGATGTCGAGCTTGAGGCCCTTGGTGTCGTCGGGCCAGGCGCATCCGGGGCAGTCGAATCCGCCGTTCTCGTGGTTCATCTTGAAGATCGCGCGGGGGCCGTCGATCAGTGCGCGTTCGCGCAGCAGGACCCGGGTGACGCTCTTGGCGGCGCCCCAGCCGGCAGCGGGGTGGTGGTAGCCGTGCTGTGACGGCTGCTTGTGGTCGGCGGGGCCTTCTCCGCCTGTCGCCGGTGCGTCGGGCCGGCTGTCGCCGGGTGACGCCGGTTTCATGCCCTGCGCACTCATACCGCTCACCTTCGGGCAAAACGTGCTATTCCATAATGATCTTTATCCTATGGGTGCCGGCGGGGGCTGTCCTGCGCGGAAGGGGCGCGGGCCGTCCCGCCACACGCCCCCAGACCGTGAGGTGAGTGGGCCCACGAGCGACATCCCCGCGAACATCTGGCCGCTGGCCGACGCGCGAACGGGCCGGATCGTCGCGATCGCCCGCTGGACTCCCGCGCCCGGCACCCGCGACACGATCCGCGCCGCGCTCCCCGACCCGGTGTGCGCCTCCCGGGCCGAGCCCGGCTGCCTGAATTGTCAGACCTGCCAGCCGGACGGGACGGACGAGGGCGACATCGTACTCGTCGAACGCTATGCCGACCGTGCGGCCCTGGACGCCCACCGTGGCAGCGCCCACTTCCGGAGCCTCGCCCTGGAGCGGATCGTCCCGCTGCCGGCGGACCGCCACGCGGTCGTCACGACCGTCGCCTGAGTCTCAGGGGACGATGGCGTCGACGCAGCCGCCGTCGACCCGGAGGGCGCCGCCCGTGGTGGCGGAGGCCTGCTCCGAGCTCAGGTACACCACCATGTTGGCGATCTCCGGCGGCTCGATCAGGCGCCGCAGCAGCGACTGCGGACGGTGCTCGCGCATGAAGGTCCGCTGCGCCTCCTCCCAGGGCAGATCGCGGCCGACCAGGTCGAGGACGAAGTCCTCCACACCGGCCGTGTGCGTGGGCCCGGCGAGGACCGAGTTCACGGTGACGCCCGTCCCGGCGGCCCTCTTGGCGAAGCCGCGGCCGAGGGCGAGCAGCGCGGTCTTGGTCATGCCGTAGTGGATCATCTCGGCGGGGATCACGACCGCGGATTCGCTGGCGATGTACTGGACGCGGCCCCAGTCCCGCTCGAGCATGCGGGGGAGGTACATCCGGGTGAGCCGGACCGCGGCGAGCACGTTCACCTCGAAGTAGCGGCGCCATTCGGCGTCGTCGATGTCGAGGGCGTCCCTGGCGCCGAAGATGCCCAGATTGTTGACGAGGATGTCGGCGTCCGGCACCTGCTCGTACGCGTGCCTGGCGCCCTCCTCGGACGCGACGTCGGCGCCGGCCGCGATGTAATCACCCTCCGGGACCTCGTCCCGCAGCCGCGCGACGGCCTCGTCCACCCTCTCCTGGTCGCGGCCGTTGACCGCGACCCTTGCCCCGGCCCGCGCGAGCCCCGCCGCGATGGCCGCTCCGATGCCCTGCGTCGACCCCGTCACCAGGGCGGTCCGTCCGGTGAGATCGATGCGCATGCACTGCTCCCTTGCCTGCTCTTCGGCTGTCCCGGTGTCCGTCGGGCGATCACGTGGTGAACCCCTCCTCCCAGCCTCACCGGGCGGGGCCGCGGCGCTCGGTGAGCGGGGCGGGTGGGTGACGCCTCCGCCACCGGACGGTCCGCAGGGTCGTGGTGCCCCGCCGCCTGCCGGGCCGTGGCGGACGGTCCGCGGCCCGGCGGGTACGACGGCTCCCCGTCCCCGGCGGTCAGTTGAAGGTGTCGGGGTCCGGACCGATCCGGGTACCGCTGTCGAGGGCGGCGATGGCCGCGATGTCGGCGTCGGAGAGAGCGAAGTCGAAGACGTCGATGTTCTGGCGGATGCGCTCGGGCGTCACCGACTTGGGGATGACGACGTTGCCGATCTGCAGGTGCCAGCGCAGGATCACCTGGGCCGGGGTCCTGCCCAGGCGGTCGGCGATGCCGGTGACCGTCGGGTCCTTGAGGACGGCGCCCTGGGCGAGCGGGCTCCATGCCTCGGTGGCGATGCCGTGCCGGGCGTGGAAGGCGCGCAGCTCGGCCTGCTGGAACTGGGGGTGCAGCTCGACCTGGTTCACCGCGGGGACGACGTCGCTGTTGTCCAGGAGGCGCTGCAGGTGCGCCGGCCGGAAGTTGGAGACGCCGATGGCGCGGGCCCTGCCCTCGGAGAGGATCTTCTCGAAGGCGCGCCACGTGTCCGGGTACGTGTCGCGGGCCGGGGTCGGCCAGTGGATGAGGTAGAGGTCCACGTGGTCGAGGCCGAGCTTGGCCAGCGAGGCGTCGAACGCGGCGAGGGTCCGGTCGTAGCCCTGGTCGCTGTTCCACAGCTTGGTCGTGATGAACAGCTCGTCGCGGGCGATGCCGGAGGAGGCCAGGGCCTGCCCGACACCGGCCTCGTTGCCGTAGATCGCCGCGGTGTCGATGCTGCGGTAGCCGCTCTCCAGGGCCGCGGTGACGGTTGCCGCGGTCTCGGCGTCGGGCACCTGGAAGACGCCGAAGCCGAGCTGCGGCATGGTGACGCCGTTGTTCAGCGTGACGTTCGGGATGGGGGTGGTCATGGTGCTGATCCTTTCGCGTCGCGGCCGGCGAGGGCCGCCGGTGCGAGGGCGGACGGGTGAATTCCCGGGGAGGGGCGGGGTGCGCTCCCCGGGCTCCACGACCACATTACTTGCGCACGCAGTTAATTGCAAACGCTGAATAGTTGCGTGCGCAAGAGACTGGCTAGGCGGCCGGAACGGTCGCGCCCTGCAGGTCCTCGACCGCCTTGACCAGGGGGGCGAGCTCCGGGACGAGGGCCGCCTCGTCCATGGCCGCGCGCAGTGCGGCGTTGTTCGTCGGCCGCGCTTCCTCCAGGAGCTTGAGGCCGGCCTCGGTCACGTCCGTGTAGATGCCGCGCCGGTCGGTGGGGCAGAGGTAGCGGGCGAGCAGGCCGCGGTCCTCCAGGCGGGTGACCAGGCGGGTCGTCGCGGACTGGCTGAGCACCACGGCGTCGGCGACCTGGCGCATCTGCAGGTGGCCGCCCTCGCCGTCGTGCTGGCGGCTGAGGACGTCGAGCAGGGAGTACTCGCGCACGCTCAGGTCGTGGTGGGTCTGCAGTTGCTTCTCGATGCGGCCCTCGATCCGTCCATGGAGCAGCGACAGGGCGTGCCACCCCTGGGCGAGGGCGGTCAGGGCCGGGTCGGTGGCGGTCATCGAAGTCCCCTTTGTGCGGGTGCGGGCGGAGGTTTCACCGCTGCTACCGGCCATGGTATGCCGCCCGGTGCAGATGTCCAGCGTTTGACGCTATAGCGCGCGTGCAACTATTGTGTGCGCCTGTTAGGTGACGTTGCAAGATCTGGAAGGTCTCCGCCATGCCTCTCGCGCTCCTGGCCCTCGCCATCGGGGCTTTCGGGATCGGTACCACCGAGTTCGTGATCATGGGCCTGCTGCCCGAGGTCGCCAGTGACTTCGGGGTCTCCGTTCCCACCGCCGGCCTGCTCGTGACGGGCTACGGACTCGGCGTCATGATCGGCGCGCCGATCATGACGCTCCTGGGCACCAAGGTGTCCCGCAAGAACATGCTCATGCTGCTCATGGGCCTGTTCATCCTCGGCAACCTGGTCTCCGCGCTCGCGCCCGCCTTCGGAGTCATGCTGGCCGGCCGCATCCTCGCCTCGTTCACCCACGGCGCCTTCTTCGGCATCGGCTCGGTCGTCGCCGCCGACCTGGTGGCCCCGGAGAAGAGGGCGCGCGCCATCTCGATGATGTTCGCCGGCCTCACGGTGGCCAACGTCGTCGGTGTTCCGCTGGGCACCTACATCGGGCAAAGCGCCGGCTGGCGCGTCACCTTCTACGTCGTCGCCGCCCTCGGCGTCCTCGGCCTGGCCGGCGTGGCCAAGCTGGTGCCGGACATGCCCAGGCCGGAGGGCGTGCGCCTGCGCCACGAACTGCGCGCCTTCCGCAACGTCCAGGTCCTGCTGGCCATGGCGATGACCGTGCTGGGCTTCGGCGGCGTCTTCGCGGCCATCACCTACATCGCCCCGATGATGACCGAGGTCGCCGGCTTCGCCGACTCCTCCATCACCTGGCTGCTGGTCCTCTTCGGCGCGGGCATGGTCCTCGGCAACCTGACCGGGGGCAGGTTCGCTGACCGCGCCCTGATGCCGATGCTCTACACGGCGCTCGGAGCCCTGGCCGCCGTGCTGGCGCTGTTCACCCTGACCGCGCACAACAAGGTCGCGGCGGGCGCGACGATCTTCCTCATCGGCGCCCTGGGCTTCGCGACCGTACCGCCCCTGCAGAAGCGCGTCCTGGATCAGGCGTCCGGCGCCCCGACCCTGGCCTCCGCCGTCAACATCGGTGCCTTCAACCTCGGCAACGCCCTGTCGGCCTGGCTCGGCGGCGTCGTCATCGGCGCGGGTCTCGGTTACACCTCGCCGAACCTCGTCGGCGCGATCCTCACCGCCTCCGCCCTGGTGCTCGCAGTCGCCTCCGCGGCACTGGAGAAGCGTCGCGGCGTCCGCCCCGGCCGCGTCGTCGCCGGAACCGCCCCGGCCGAGCAGCCCGTCCTGACCTCCCGGCACTGACCACGGACCCGCAGGACGGGGCCGGGCCCGCACCATGGCGGGCCCGGCCCCGCCGTCTCAGCGGTGCCGGGGGCTGCGCCCGGGAGGCTGCTCAGGGGCGGGACGCGAGGTCAGCGGCGGCACCTTCCGCTTCTGCGGGTGGTCGGTGGAGACGGTGAGCCTGTCGTCGTAGTGGCGGAGCTCGAAGGGCTCACCCTCCAGCAGCGTGTAGGTCGCCGTAGAGTCCGTGATCTCCACCCGCAGCCGCCGTCCGAGCACCTGCGCCGTGAAGGCGAGCCGCCGCAGTTTCTCGGGCAGCCGGGGGGCGAAGCCGACGTCGCCCTCCCGGTAGCGCAGCCCGCCGAATCCCACCACCAGGGCCGCCCAGGTGCCGGCGAGGGAGGCGATGTGCAGGCCGTCGCGAGTGTTGTTCTCCAGGTCGTGCAGATCCATCAGCGCCGCCTCGCCCAGGTAGTCGTAGGCCAGGCGCAGATGGCCCACCTCGGCGGCCATGATCGCCTGGGTCGACGCCGACAGGGACGAGTCGCGCACGGTCAGCGGCTCGTAGTACGCGAAGTTCCGGGCCTTCTGCTCGTCGTCGAAGGCGTCCGGGTGGAGCACCATCGCCAGCACCAGGTCCGCCTGCTTGACGACCTGCCGGCGGTAGAGGTCGAAGTAGGGGAAGTGCAGCATCAGCGGGTACTGGTCGGCACGGGTGCCGGCGAAGTCCCACACCTGGTGCCGGGTGAATCCGGCCGACTGCTCGTGGACGCCGAGCGCGCTGTCGTACGGCATCGTCATCGCCGCGGCGGCGTCCCGCCAGGCCGCGGTCTCCTCGTCGTCGACGCCGAGCGCCGCGCCCTCCTTGGCGTGGCGCTCGACGACGTCGGCGGCGGCACGCAGGTTCGCCTGGGCCATCAGGTTGGTGTAGACGTTGTCGTCCGCGATGGCGCTGTACTCGTCGGGCCCGGTCACCCCGTCGATGTGGAAGTCGCCGTGCGGGTCGTGGTGGCCGAGGGAGTGCCACAGCCGGGCTGTCTCCACCAGGAGCTCCACGCCGGTCTCCCGCTCGAAGCCCTCGTCGCCGGTGAGCCTGACGTAGCGGACGACGGCGTCGGCGATGTCCGCGTTGATGTGGAACGCGGCCGTCCCCGCCGGCCAGTAGCCGGAGCCCTCGGAACCGTCGATGGTCCGCCAGGGGAAGGCGGCGCCCTTGAGGCCGAGCTGGCTCGCGCGGTCCCGCGCGGCGGGCAGCGTGGCCTGACGCCAGCGCAGCGCCTCCGCGACGGAGTCCGGCGAGGTGAGGGTGAGCAGCGGCAGGACGAAGCCCTCGGTGTCCCAGAAGGAGTGCCCGTCGTATCCGGAGCCGGTCAGGCCCTTGGACGGGATCGCCCGCTGCTCGGCGCGGGCGCCGGCCTGCAGCACGTGGAACAGCGCGAAGCGGACCGCCTGCTGGATCTCGGCGTCGCCGTCGATCTCGACGTCCGCCCGGGCCCAGAAGGCGTCGAGGTACTCGCGCTGCTCGTCGCACAGCCCCTGCCAGCCCGTACTGCAGGCGCCCGCGAGCGCGGCCTCCACCTGGTCGCGGACGGCGGGCAGCGAACGGACCTGGGACCAGCCGTAGGAGACCATCTTCTCCAGGCGTACCGTCTCCCCGGCCGTCAGCGAGCAGGTGACAGTGAGCCGGCTGGTGTCGTCGCTGCTCTCGCTGAAGCTCTGGGTGGACGGCGGCCCCTGCACGGAGTGGTCGGCCGCCGCGGCGACCCGCAGCCCGGTGACGGTGGTGGAGTGCACCAGCCGCAGGCGGTTGTCCCGGGCCAGGTTCTCCTCCGGCCGCAGGGGGGACTCCAGTACGGCGGAGACCCGGGGGTCGCCGGACACCTTCGGTAGCTGCTCGTTGGCCACCAGCTCCGACTGGACGACCAGCCGGACGTCGTCGACGGCCTCCACCTCGTACACGACCGCGGCGATGGACCGCTGGGTCAGCGAGACCAGGCGGGTGGAGCTCACCCGGATGGTGCAACCGGCCGGGGAGGTCCATTCACAGGTGCGGCGCAGGAGCCCGGCGCGCAGATCGAGGACGCGTTCGTGCGAGACGAGCCGTCCGTAACGCACGTCGAAGGGCTCGTCGTTGACGAGCAGCCGGATGATCTTGCCGTTGGTGACGTTGATGACGGTCTGGCCGGCCTCCGGATAGCCGTAGCCCGCCTCGGCGTACGGCAGCGGATGCCGCTCGTGCACACCGTTGAGATAGGAGCCCGGCAGCCCGTGCGGCTCGCCCTCGTCGAGGTTGCCGCGCCAGCCGACATGGCCGTTGGACAGGGCGAACACCGACTCGCTCTGGGCGAGCACGTCGAGGTCGAGCCGGGTCTCGCGCACCGACCACGGCTCGACCACGTAGGAGGAGTGGGTGATCACGCTTCCGCTCCAATCAGCTCGGCGAGATCCCGGACCACGATGTCGGCGCCGTGCGCACGCAGCGCGTCGGCCTGGCCCACGCGGTCCACCCCCACGACGTACCCGAAATGCCCGGAGCGGCCCGCGTCCATGCCGGCCAGCGCGTCCTCGAAGACGGCCGCCGCCTTCGCCTCGAGCCCGAACTCGTGGGCCGCCTCCAGGAAGGTGTCGGGGTGCGGCTTCCCGGGGAGCTTGCGCTCGGCTGCCACGACACCGTCGATCCGCACGTCGAAGAGGTCCTCGATGCCGACGGAGACCAGGATGTCGCGGCAGTTGGCGCTCGACGACACCACGGCGGTCCGCAGGCCGGCGGCGCGTACGGCCTCGACGTAGCGGACCGAGCCCGGATAGGCCTCGACACCCTCGGTGCGGATCTTCTGCAGCAGGATCTCGTTCTTGCGATTGCCCACCCCGTGCACCGTGTCGCGCTCGGGCGGGTCGTCGTCGGCGCCCTCGGGCAGCTCGATGCCGCGCGAGGCGAGGAAGGCCCGTACGCCGTCCGCGCGCGGACGGCCGTCGACGTACTCGTCGTAGTCGGCCACCTTGTCGAAGGGACGGAAGTCCGCGCCGTCGCGGCGGCGCAGGAAGTCGTCGAACACCTCTTTCCAGGCGGCGGCGTGCACGACCGCGGTCTTGGTCAGCACGCCGTCGAGATCGAACAGGCAGGCCCGGATGCCGTCCGGGAGACCGGTCTTCGTCATGCAACGCGCTTCCCCGCAGCGGGCCGCCGCCATGCCTGCCGCGGCTCCCTACCACCGGGACGCGGGAACAATCGGGGCTGGTTCACCGTTGGAAGATTCGCGGGTGCCGTGAGTGGGACTGTGACCCCGGGCTCATCCATCGCCCGTGGGGACGATCGTTCGGCTGAAGCCCCACGGAGCCCCTCGCCGGGAGGCGACCGCCACCGCGGCCCCGCAACACAGACCGGCGCCGGCCGGGCTCTCCCCCGTCCTGGCCGGCGCCTCCGGTCATGGCGCGTCGCGTGCTCACTCCGAGACGGGGCGGATCACGGGGGCGCGTTGCGGCCAGGGCCTCACCAGGAGCCAGGGACGGTATCCGCTCCCGCAACCCGACCATGGCGAAGACGCGGCCGCGGGTGGCGGTCCGCTCGCGGATCGGGTCGTCCAGCTCGTCCACCGCGGTCCGCACGGGCATCCCGCGGACGCGAGCCCGGTACTCCGCCTCCCGTTCCCCGGTGAGGTAGTCCACGGGACCGATCACGTGCATCCGGCCGTCGGCGCGGTCGACGAGGTGCGGCCCGTTGCCGCCCGGGAGGTGGACGCGGTCGCCGGTCGCGGCCGTCGCCTGCCTCCTGGCAACCGCTGTCGACGTGCGGGTCGTCGACCACGCCGGGCCACGCGGCGTCCGCCAGGCGCCCGGTGGCCGAGCGTACCGACGACGGCCAGGGAGCGACGTGGATCGTCACCCAACCCTTCCGCGACAACCGCAATCCGGCCGTGGCGTCGCTGCGGGTGACCGTCAACGCCGCCGGACGCCTCTTGGGCGTCCGCCTCGCCGCGGCCGCCGGCAGCGGTTCGGCGGAGGAGTCCGGGGGTTGCCCCTGACGGGCGCCGTACGGGCCGGTCCGAGGCGACCTTGCCGGAGCCGGCCGGCCCTTGGGCCCCGGGCCGGCCGCGGACACCGTCGCCGCGGCTCAGTTACGGGACGGCCCGCCGGACTCCTCGAGCGCTTCCAGCATGATCCGCTGCGTGGCCGACAGATACGCCTGAGCCGCTGCCCGCGCCGCGGCGCAGTCGCCGGCCTCGACCGCCGCGACCAGGGGCTCCAGCCGGGCCGCGGCCTCGGCGGGGTCGCGGAAGGGCGCGACGAGGCGGGCGCGCAGCGGCAGGTAGGCGGCGAAGAGGGTGTTGGTGAGGAGGACGTAGACGCGGTTGCCGGTGGCCTGGGCGAGGGCGCGGTGGACCTCGGCGTCGGCGAGCTGGACGGCGTCCGGGTCGGCGGCACCGGCGACGGCGGTCAGCAGCGCGCGCAACCGGGCCCGTTGCGGGGGAGTGGCGGCCGCGGCCGCCCGCTCGGCGATCAACGCGCCTACGCTGCCGCGGACTTCGAAGATGTCGGCCAGCCAGTCGGAACTGTGCCGGACGAGCATGGGCAGCAGGTCGGCGCCGCCCAGGCGCAGGTAGTCGCGGACCCGGGTGCCGACGCCGTGGCGGGTCTCCAGCAGCCCTGCCTGGGTGAGCCGGCCGTAGGCGTGCTTGACGGTGGTGCGGGTGACGCCGTAGCCCTGGGCGAGCCGGTGCTCGGGGGGCAGGAGGCTGCCGGCGGCGTGGGTGCCGCCCAGGATGTCGTCCTGCAGGCGGCGTTCCAGTACGTCGACGATGGTCTCGCGGGGCAGTGGCTCCACCGTGGCCGTCCTCTCGAAGTGGTCTGCTCCAAGCCCACCGAGGAGTTGGGCGGCTCGTCAACACACTGAGGCAGTGGATGAGCCACTCATTCAATGAGTCTGTGTTCAACCTCTTGCTCTGACAGCTCGTCAGGGGCATCCTGCGTGGTGCCCAGGCCCCGTACGCCCCGTTCCCACGACCGCCGGAGTCTGCCCATGCCCCGCTTCCGCCGCTCCTCACGCCTGCTGACGTCCGCCGTGGCCGTGCTGCTCGCCGCGACCGCCGCCGCAGCCGCCACCCCGGCCTCCGCCTCCGCCACGGCCCCCGACCCCTACACCGAGCCGTCGTTCGCCGCCGCGTGCGACTGGCACTCCTACGGGGAGGGCGAGACGCCCGACCCCTGGCTGTGGCTGTCCGACCCGGTGTGCGTGGAGTACTCCAAGCGCGACATCACCCTCGACAACGGCGGCGCCCTCCGCTTCCTGCTCGCAGAACCCGCCCGCTTCGCCCTCGCCCTGCCCGTGTGCCGCTACTACCAGCGCGACCACTGGAGCGTGCAGTCCACCACCGGGGCGGTCCCGTACGTCTCCTGGGACGGCCGGTACTGGTTCGACAAGCACGGCCGCCGGGCGGCGATGCGCCTGACGAACTTCAAGGTCAACGGGGTGAGCGCGGGCATCGGCGACCTGGTGGCCGCGCTGCGTCCGTATCTGCCGGACCTCGCCGACGTCCTCGACGCCTACGGCGACGAGGCCGGAGAGACGGGACTGGCCGTCACACTGCCCTTCAGCCTGCTGTGCGCGGTGCAGTAGCCGTGGCTCGCGTCCCCGGCCTCCCCGGCCTCCCCGCCGCCCCCGGCATCGACCGGCGCGCCGTGCTGCGCGGTCTGGCCGCCGCAGTCGCGGCCCTGCCCGCGCTGGGCACGGCGGCGGCAGCGGCAACTCCCGCCGGGGCCGCCGCGCTCGGTTCCTGGCCGGTCTCCACACTGGAGGCCTTCGCCGACACGCTGATACCGGGAGAGCGACGTTCCCCCTCCGACCGCGCGGTGGCAGGTGCCGCGCCCGGCCCCGGCGCCGTACAGGCCGGCGCCATCGCGCTGCTGACCTCGCCCGACCTGCCGCTGGGCCCGCTCCTGCCGGGCATCGCGGCACTGCTGGACGCCCGTGCCACCGCCTACGCGGTCAGCCGGCTGATCCTCCTCCCCCTCGATCGGCCGCCCTTCGTCGGCCTCGCGTTCGACCACCGTACGGCCGTCGTCGGCGGGCTCTTCCAGGCGGACGACCCCGACCGCCCGGTCTGGCAGCTGCTCAGCTTCCTCGTCGGCCTGGCCTTCGACACCGCCGCCCACCGCCACACCGCCCAGGCCCTCGCCGAAGGCCACCCCGGCCTGGTGTGGATCGGCTTCCCGCAGCCCGACGCGGACGGCCTGTGGCGGTACCCCGCCCACTCCTACGGCACTGCCCTCGCCGCCCCGCACCCAGCCACCACCCCCTCCGGGAGCCCCGCATGAGCCCCCAGACCACCGATGTCCTCGTCATCGGAAGCGGTTTCGGCGGCGCGATCCCCGCCTACCAACTCGCCGCCGCCGGAGCCCGGGTCACCGTCCTCGAACGCGGACCGCGCCTGGCCACGGAGGACTTCACCCACGACCTCAACCTCGGCGCGTATCCCCGCATCGTCGACGTCATCAAGGGCGACGGGATCTCGGTCGTCGCGGGCAACTGCGTCGGCGGCGGCAGCGTCGTCTACTTCGCCGCCTCCCTGCGCGCGCCTTCCTTCGTCTTCGACCGGCGCGACGCGGCCGGGCGCCGCCTGTGGCCCGCCTCCATCAGCCGCGCCGCCCTCGACCCCTGGTACGACCAGGTCGAACAGGCCCTGCCCGTCACCAAACTGGACTGGCCCGACGTCTCGTACGCGGGCGGAGTACTGGCCGCCGCGTGCGACCGTGCCGGACACACCTGCAATCCGGTGCCCGTCGCCGTCGACCGGGCCCGCTGCACCGACTGCAACTGGATGCTGTCCGGCTGCCGCTTCGGAGCCAAGCGCTCCATGCTGCTCAACTACCTGCCCGCCGCCGAGGCGCACGGCGCCGAGATCCGGCCGCTGCACGAGGTCCAGCTGATCCGCGCGTCCACGGAGCCGGGCTACCGCTACGCCGTCGACTACACCACCGTCGACCCGGACGACTACACCTGCCCCACCGGAGCGGGCACCCTGCACACCAAGGTCCTGGTGCTGGCCGCGGGCGCCGTCGGCACCCCGGTCCTCCTGCAGCGGTCGGCGCTCGCCCTCGGCGGCGTCCCGTCGGCCGTCGGCGGCTACTTCTCCGGCAACGGCGACCGGGTCAGCGTCGCGGTGATGGACGAGGGCAAGGTCCGCTCGCTGCTCGGACTCGCGCGCAGCGCGACAGTGGCGTACGAGGCCCTGCACATCGGGATGCCGATCACCACCGCGTCCTTCGACCGGCTCGACGCGGAGGCGCCGCAGTTCTCCCGGTTCACCCTGCAGCAGATCTATTTCCCCGCCGTCACGGGCACGCTGGCCCAGACCGCCGCGCAGCGCTGGTCGGGCGTCGCCAAGAAACAGATGCGGGCCCGCTGGCGCTCCTGGCTCACCGTTCTGGCCATGACCGAGGACGAGGCCGAGGGCAGTTTCGGCGTACCGCCCCCCACCGGCAGCTTCACCCGCCTGGCCAACGGCCTGGGCCTGGGCAGCATGCGGTTCGCGCCGACCGGCAACACACGGCGCGGCTGGGCCGAGGCCGACGCCCACACGCGGACGGTGCTGGAGCAGGACGGCCTCGCCACCGTCCGCCCCTGGAGCGAGGACGTCGCGGGCACCGTCACCGCCCACCCCCTCGCCTCCTGCCGGCTCGGCGATTCCGCCGCGATCTCCGCGCTGACCGAGGTCAACGAACTGCGCACCCATCCCGGCGTGTTCGTCACCGACGGCTCCGCCGTCCCCACCTCCCTCACCGTCAATCCCTCCCTGACCATCGCCGCCCTCGCCGAACGCGCCTGCCCCGCCATCGCCGCCCGCTGCGCCCAGTACGGCGTCGCAGTGCGGTACGCGCCGAGCGATCCGCTCACCGGTGCGACCCGCGAGGGGGGCGTCGCCGCGGCGGCGCGGGCCGTCGCGGCCCGCGCGGGCGGGGGCTGACGGGCGAATTCCGACGGGTGGGCCCCGACCGTGGCCCCCGGTTTGAGTCTCCCTCAGGGGGAGACGCGAGAGTGGGGGCCATGAACGGCGACGCGCTCCACTCGATCGGCGACCTGGCCCGGCGTACCGGGCTCACGGTCAAGACCATCCGCTTCTACTCCGACCGCGGGATCGTGACGCCAGCCGGCCGCAGCCCGGCCGGCTACCGCCGCTACGGCAGCGACGCCGTCGCCCGCCTGGAACTCGTGCGCACCCTGCGCGACCTGGGACTGGACCTGGCCACGATCCGCAAGGTCGTGGACCGGGACCTGTCCCTGCCCGAGGTCGCCGCCCAACACGCCGAGGCCCTGGAGGCGCAGATCCGCACCCTCCGGCTGCGGCGCGCGGTGCTGACGGCGGTCGCCCGGCGCGGGTCCACCCCTGAGGAGACGGAGCTCATGCACGAACTGGCAAGGCTGTCCGCGGAGGGACGCGGACGGCTGATCGACGACTTCCTCGACGCCGTACTCGGCGGACTCGACGACGATCCCGCCCGCGCGGGCTACCGCCGTTCCCTGACCCCGACGCTGCCCGACGAGCCCGACGCGGGGCAGCTCCAGGCGTGGGTGGAGCTGGCCGAGCTGTGCCAGGACCCCGGCTTCCGGGCCGTCCTGCGGCGGATGGCCGAGGAGCACGCGGCCGACCGGGCCCGTGCCGGGACCACGGTGCCGTGCCGCGACCTGGTCGCCGCGGTCGGCGAGCGGACCGGCCCGGCGGTGGCGGCCGGCATCGACCCCGCCTCGGAACGGGCGCGCCCGGTCGTCGCGGCGCTCACCGCGGACTGCGCGCACCTCGTCGGCGGCGCGGACGGCGCCGGGCCCCGGCGGCGCCTGCTGACGCGCCTGCGGGCCGCCTCCGACCCGCGCCGGGAGCGGTACGTCCGGCTGCTCGCGGTGATCAACGGCTGGCCCGTCCTGGAGAGCCGGAAGCCCGCCCTTGACTGGGCCGTGCGGGCGCTGCAGGCCGCTGGGTGAGCGGGCCGGACCGTGGAGTGGACCCGTCCCGCCGGTGTGTGCGCCCGGTACTCCGTCAGGTGGCGGGCAGGTGGCACCGCCAGTAATTTGGGCCGCGGGTCCGCCCCCGCATCCCGGCTGTGCTCCCGCGCCGCTGCCAGGCGCCGACGTAGCCGCGGCAAGCGGTGCCGCCGTAGTGACGCCGGAGTGACGCCGGACCCGGAGGCGTGGCCCGGCCTTTCGGAGGATGGGATGCGCGTATGCCGATGACTCACCCCTCCGGGTTGTCGCGTTTCCGGCCGGCCCTGGTCATCGTGCTGCTCCTGGCCGTGGGGGCGGGGTTGTTCGCCGGTTCGTACAGCTTCGCCATGGCGCACCCCACGCCGCACCACGTCCCGGTCGGCGTCGTGGACGACTCCCCGGATCTGCGGAAGTTCGTGGCGGGCCTGGACTCCGCGCTGAGCACACAGCTGGACCAGCGGCGGTTCGCCACGCGCGCGCAGGCCGTCGACGCAGTGGACCGGCAGCACGTGTTCGCCGTCCTGCAGACGAGCCGAGGGGGGCAAGGTGTCTCGCTGGACCTGGTGCCGGCCGCGGGCGCCTCGGTGGCCCGAGTGCTGGCGGCGGCGGCACCGGGGGCGGCGGCGGAGGCCGGTGTGCGCCTCACCCTGGGCAACCTCAGGCCGCTGCAGCCCGGCGACCCGCAGGGGCTCGCCATCTTCTACATCACGCTGGCCGCGGTCATCGTCGGCTTCCTGGGCGCGGTGCAACTGACCGTGCACGCGGCGGATCTGCGGCCGCTGGAGCGGTTCCTGACGATCGTCACGTACTCCGTGCTCGGCAGCCTGTCGATCGTCGCGGTGGTGGACTGGGGCCTGCGCGTGCTGCGGCTGCCGTTTCCGGAGTCGTGGGGGATCCTCACCCTCACGATGGTGACGTCGGCCCTGGTGTTCACGGCCTTCTACATGCTGTTCGGCCGGTGGGCGATCCTGCCGACGTGGCTGCTCATGGTGCTGCTCGGCAACCCGTCCTCCGGCGGGGCGGTGTCGTGGCTCCTCCTGCCGGAGCCGCTCGGGGCCGTGGGGCGCTGGCTGCCGCCCGGGGCGTCGGTCAACGCCCAGCACAACGCGATCTACTTCCCGGACAACCAGTACGCCTTCCCGTACCTGGTGCTGTTCGGCTGGGCGGTGGCGGCCGCCGCGGTGTCGTGGATCTGGCGCCGCCGCCGGTACCCGGACGCGTGAGCCGGTGCACGGGCGCGACGGGCGCGGGTGCCTTCACGTGCGGACGGCGCCCGCGCCGTCCGGGAGCGGGTGTTCGGACCAGATGGCCTGGCCCTGCGCGGTGCAGCGCGTCCCCCACGGCTGGGCGTGCCCGGTGGTCATCACACCGCGAACGGGACCGCGGCGTGCGGCTCGCGCGGGTCAGCGGCGGTGCTGCTGTGCCTTCACGATGTCCCGGGTGGCGCGCTCGGCCGACCCGCTGAGGCGCTGGACACGGGCCGCGAAGACCGGGAACTGACCGGCGACGGCGGTGAGCAGGCGCAGCTCGGGCGGAGCGACGTTCACCTCGCCGAGGTTGCGCTCGACGGCTCGTACGACGCCCGCCGTGACCTGGCGCGGCGTCACCGTACGGGCGCCGGCAGGTGTCCTGGCCCCCGTGTCGGCGAACATGCCCGCCTCCCGGACGAATCCGGGCTGGACCAGGGACACGCCGACCCCGGTGCCGTGCAGGTCCTCGCGGAATCCGTGGGCGAAGCCGCGCAGCCCGAACTTGGAGGCGTTGTAAAGGGAGGTGGACCGCGAGGCGGCCTTGCCGGACAGGGATCCGATCAGGACGATGTGGCCGCGCCCGGCCTTCACCATGGCCGGGGCCAGGAGCCGTGCCAGCAGGACCGGCGCCCGCAGGTTGACCATCAGGGCGCGGTCGAGCTGATCGGGGGAGTAGTCGAGCAGGTCGCCGCTGCTCGGCAGGGCGGCGTTCGCGACGAGGATGTCGACGCCGGCGCACTCGGCGGCCAGCCGTTCCACGTCCGCCCGGTCGGCGAGGTCGGCGGCCACCACACGGGCGTCCAGGCTCTTCGCCAGGGGTTCGAGAACGTCGGTGCGGCGCCCGCTGAGGGTCAACCGCGCGCCTCTTGCGGCGAGTTCGCGTGCCATGTCCTGGCCGAGCCCACCCGTGGCGCCGGTGAGCAGAACAGTTGCACCAGCGATGCGCATCCGTCTAACCTCCCGTCTCGTTCGTTCGAACGAACAATAGGGAGAGGGGGCGGCGATGTCCACTGCCCGTACGGAGGGCCTGGCCGCGCAGGCCCGGGCACTGCGCGAAGGCGACGTCACCTCTGCGGACCTGGTCCGCCACGCGCTGGAACGGATCGAGGCCACCCAGCCGACCGTCAACGCCTTCCGCCGCGTGCGCGCCGAAGCCGCCCTGGCGGAGGCCGAGGACGCCGACCGGCGGCTGGAACGCGGAGAGCGGCTGCCGCTGCTGGGCGTCCCCGTCGCGATCAAGGACGACATGGACCTGGCGGGCGAGCCCACCGCGTTCGGGTGCGCCGGGGCGTTCCCCGACAAGTCCGAGGACGCGGAGGCGGTACGCCGGCTCCGCGCGGCCGGCGCGATCGTGGTCGGCAAGACCAACACCTGCGAACTGGGGCAGTGGCCGTTCACCGAGGGGCCCGCCTTCGGCGCGACCCGCAATCCGTGGAATCTCGGCCACACGCCCGGCGGTTCCTCCGGTGGCTCCGCCGCGGCCGTGGCGGCCGGGGTGGTGGCCGCCGCGCTGGGCTCCGACGGGGCGGGCTCGGTCCGCATCCCCGCGGCCTGGACCCGCCTGGTGGGCATCAAGCCGCAGCGCGGCCGGGTCTCCACCTGGCCGGACGCCGAGTCCTTCCACGGTCTCACGGGCAACGGCCCGCTCGCCCGTACCGTCGCCGACGCCGCGCTGCTGCTGGACGCCGCGGCCGGGCAGCACCCGGGCGACATCCACCGGCCCCCGGACATCGCCGCCGCCGAGGCGGCCGGACGCGAACCGGGCCGGCTGCGGATCGCCCTGTCCTGGCGGCCCCCCTTCGTCGCCGCCCGCGTCCCGCTCGACCCCGCCGTACGGCGCGCGGTCACCGAACTGGCCGAGGCACTCGCCCGGCTGGGCCACCACGTGGAGGAGGCCGAGCCGCGCTACGGCCTGATCGGCCTGAGTTTCCTGCCGCGCGCCCTCGCCGGCATCAGCCAGTGGAGCGACCGGGTCCCGGACCGTGCCCTCCTCGACGCCCGTACCCGCGCCGCCTCCCGGAACGGGCGCCTGCTCGCCGGGGCGGCCCTGCGGCGCGCGCGCCGCGCGGAGAGCGGCCAGCACCGCCGCGTCGGCGAGATCTTCACCCGCTTCGACGTGCTCCTCACCCCGGCCACCGCCACCCCGCCGCCGTCGATCGGCGCCATGACGGAGCTGTCGGGCTGGCGGACCGATCAGGCCGTGATCGCCGCCTGCCCGTACGCCTGGCCCTGGAACGTCCTCGGCTGGCCCGGCGTCAGCGTCCCGGCCGGCTTCAGCGGCGACCTGCCGGTCGGAGCCCAGCTCCTGGGCCCGGCCCACAGCGAACCCCTGCTGGTCTCCCTCGCCGCGCAGCTGGAGGGCGATCAGCGCTGGTACGAGCGGCGCGCCCCGCCGGCGGTGACAGAATGACGGGCATGCCCAACCCCGCCGGCACCCGCCAGAACATCATCCGCGCCGTCCTGCGGATCATCGGCCAGGACGGCGTCGCCGCGGTCACCAACCGGCGCATCGCCCAGGAGGCCGGGGTGTCCCTCGGCTCCGTCACCTACCACTTCGCCACGCAGCACGACCTGTTGCGGGAGAGCCTGCTGCACTTCGTGGAGGAGGAGACCGGCCGCTTCACCGAACTGGCCGCGCAGGGCCAGGAGGAGGGCATCGACCTCAAGGGCGCCGCCGCGCTGGTCGGTCAGGTCGCCGAGGTGACGACGTTCGACAGCACGCACCTCGCGCCCTTCGAGCTGTACGTCCAGGCCGGCCGCGACCCCGCGCTGCGCGGGGCGGCCGCCCAGTGTTTCGCCGCCTACGACCGCCTCGCCGCCTCCGTCCTCACCGCGCTCGGCGTACCGGACGCCGAGGAGGCCGCGTCGACGGTCGTGGCCCTGGTGTTCGGCATGCAGCTGCGCCGCCTGGCCACCGGCAGCTCCGCAGAGAACCTGGTCGACGCCCTGCTCCTCCTGGCCAGGGGCGCCTCGGGCGGCCGCTGAGCCGGAGCCCGCCGTCACGTCGCCTCCCTGGCGGTCTTGGGCCAGGTGTCCGCACGCCGGGTCGCCGGACCGTCCGAACGGACCCCTTACGAGGACGCATCGCCGGCTCTCCGCCGACGTGACGGCCGGGCCGGCCCGCTACGCCCGTGCCTGCCCGGCGGCCTCCGCGGCCAGCTTCGTGACCTGGTCGGCAGCCCGCGCGGCGCGTCCGGAGACCTTCCAGGCCACCATCCGCATGGCCACGGCCGGTGACGGGGGGAAGACGCCGAGCTGGCCCAGCATCGTCACGTCGTCGCGCAGCGCCTCGTGCCGGACGACCTTGCCCTCGCGGATGTCGAGCAGGTGCACCTGCTCGAAGTCGATCTCGCGCCCCGTGGGAGGGATCGCCTGGTCGAGCGCGCCGTCCCGGAAGCGCACGAACGGGCCGGTGTGCCGGCCCTGCATGCGCAGCCGTACCCAGACCTGATCGTCGTTGCCGGCGATGCCCAGCACGGGGAACCGCAGATCGCTGAAGGCGGAGCGCAGCCACGCGCCGGAGGCCAGCGTTCCGGCGGGGCCCGGTATCGAGCACGCCGCCGGCGAGACGGCCGCCTCGCGGTTGTGGTTGTCCGCGCCCACGACCGCGGCGGCCAGCTCCGCGTCGCCCGTCTCCAGGATCCGGAACAGCCCCTCGGCCAGGTCCTTGGCGTCCATCGCCATCGTTCCCACCTTTCGCCCGCCCGCCGCACGGGTCGGTCCCACGGCGTGCGCGAGCCGCGCACCCGATATTGAGGTTATAGAGGACCGATTGGATAGGTCAAAGCGGCAAGGATATCCCGTAGGATGGCGCCATGTCCGCCAAGCGTGTGTATGTCTCCCCGCTCCGTGAGAAGGCCGCGGCCCGGACGCGCGCGCTGATCCTCGAACAGGCCGAGCAGCTCTTCGCCGAGCGCGGCTACGGGCGGGTGACCGTCGCGGACATCGCAGCGGCGGCCGGAGTCGCGTCGAAGACCGTCTTCGCGAGCGTCGGCAGCAAGTCCGACATCTTGGACGGGCTCGTCGACAAGGCCGTCGTGCGGTCCGGCTACGAGGAGGCCGTCGCGAAGATCCTGGCCCTGCGGACGCCCGAGGCGGTCCTTCAGGCGCTCTCGCGGGGAACTCGCGCGGGCAACGAGGGTCAGTTCAGGGTGCACGAGGCGATTCACAAGGCACTCCCCGTCCACGAGAACGGGGAGGCGCTCTGGGAAAGGGCGACGGCCGCATATCGTCAGGCACTACGCGATGTGGCCCGGCACTTCCTGGACATCAGCGCGGTGCCCCACCGTTACTCGCCGGAAGAGACCGCGGACCTGCTCTGGTTCTGGTTCGGCCCCACCGGCTGGCGCACCCTGGTGGTAGAGAACGGCTGGTCGTGGGAGCGCGCCGAGGAGGTCCTGTACCTCACCGCCGTGGCCGCCCTCACCTGAATCCGCTCCGTCCCCTCGGGCGCCGGAATTCGCCGGGAATGGCTTGATGGCTCGTCACAAACCCGGCCCGGCTGTCACTCGTTAAGGCGATTCGTGGATTGACGGGCGTTCACCGGGGAATGCGTTCTGGCGAAAGGGAGTGATTCTTCATGGATTTGAAGATTCGCAGGCTCGTTTTCGGTGCGGGAATGCTGGGAGTCGTGCTGGGCGCCCTGATCGGCGCGATCTCGGCGGGCACCGTGTACAGCGTCGTCGTCGGCGCGTTGCTGTGCGCGACGGCCGGCGTCGTCGCGGTCCTCTACTGGAGCGAGCACGGAGGCGCCCGCCGTCGCCGTGCGCGGTGGGCCCAGCGCCCGGAGCAGATTCCGCACCCGCGGCGGTTCGGCCGGCTCGACGGCCCTGACGCCTTCCGCTACTGACCCGACCGGGCCCGGCGCCCGGGACGGGCATGCGGGAGCGCCGGGGTTCCCGGGCGCCGCCATACAACGCCCGAAGCGGGGAAGGCGGGCATGCGACGCCAAGTGGAGGTGCCCATGTCGCCCGTGCCACACCTCGCCCACGACTGCCGCCGCTCGTCCGACGTCCTCGCCCGCTGCCGGCGAACGCCGCCGCCGCACACGGAGGATCTGCGATGATCGCCGCATTGGCGCTCGGGCTGCCGGTGTTCCTGCTCGGCCTGATGCTCGTCCTGTCCGCAGTGGAGGACCGGTTGGTGAGTCCTCCCCCCACCCAGCCGTCGACAGCCCCCAACGCGCCCGGCACGCAAGCGCCGTAGGGCAGCCGCCCCCGCGGCCCGAGGCGGGCCGGCGGCGGAGGAGGCACGTTGCCCGACGCCGTCGCCAGGACCGGCCTCATCGTCTTCCTCAACGGGACGTCCAGCTCGGGGAAGTCGAGCATCGCGCGGGAACTGCTGCGCACCCTGGACGAGACCTACTTCCACCTGCCCGTGGACGCCTTCCACGCCATGCGCTCCCGCCGCGAGGTGACCCCGGACGAACTGCCGGGCGTCCTGCGGCGCACCTGGATGGGTTTCCACCGCGCGGTCGCCGGGATGGCCGCGGGCGGCAACAACGTGGTGGTCGACCATGTCCTGAGCGAGCCGTGGCGACTGCGGGACTGCCTCGGGCTCTTCCCTGCGGAGGATGTCGTCCTGGTCGGGGTGCACTGCTCGCCCGGGGAACTGGAGCGGCGCGAGCGGGAGCGAGGGGACCGTCCGGCGGGCCTGGCGGTCCGCCAGTTCGGCCTCGTCCACGCGCACGGCCTGTACGACCTCGAGTGCGACACCACCGCGACGTCCCCGGTGGAGTGTGCCCGCCGCATCCGCGACTTCCTGCCCCTCAGGACGTTCCCGACGGCGTTCCAGCAGCTCGCGGCCCGGGTGGACGGGGCCCGGGCCGGCGGATGACGGCTGCCCGCTACCCGGTGAGCTGCTGGGTGCCGAGCACGGTGAGCAGCGCTAGGCGTTCGGCGTCCTCGGTGCCCGGTTCCGCGGTGTACACCATGATGCGCAGATCGCTGCCCGTCACGGTGAGCACATCGCAGTCCAGCGTCAGCGGGCCCACGCGCGGGTGGTCGATGGTCTTGCGTGCCGCCTCGTGACGGCCGACCGCGCCGGCGTCCCACAGTTCGGCGAAGCGGTCGCTGTGCGCGCGCAGTTCCGTGACGAGTTGCCGCAGCTGCTGGTCGGCCGGGTAGCGGCCGGCGGCCGCGCGGAGGTCGGCGACGAGCGCCGATTCGAACGCGGGCAGGTACTCCGGAGTGCGCCGGGCCCGGCCGCCGCCGAGGAAGTGCTGCCACACGCCGTTGCGCTGGTTGCCGCGCCATCCGGACGGATCGCCCATCAGCGCCGCGTAGGGCGGATTGGCCACGAGCAGCGTCCAGGACGCGTCGTAGACCGCGACCGGGGTGCCGGTCAGCCGGTCGAGCAGCCGCTGGACGCTCGGGGTGATGTACGCGGGCACCGTGTCCGGGCCCGGAGGCGCCAGCCCGGCCAGCTGGAACAGGTGCGCCCGCTCGGTCGGTGACAGCCGCAGCGCCCTGGCCAGGGCCTCCACGACCTGCGCCGACGGGTGGGAGGCCCGGCCCTGTTCGAGCCGGGTGACGTAGTCGACGGAGACCCCCGACAGCTGGGCCAGCTCCTCGCGCCGCAGCCCCGCCGCCCGCCGGTGCCCGCCGACGGGCAGCCCGGCGGCGTCCGGGGCCACCCTGTCGCGCCACCGCCGAACCGCCCTGCCGAACTCCGTTGCCGCCATGGTCCCCAGTGTGCGTCGCCGGTCGGGCACCTGCCTGGTACCCGCAGTCCCAGGAAAACGGGTCGACTGCCTGCCCGGGCCGGCCCGGCGGAGCCTGGAGGCACATCACTGGCGCTCACACCAGGAGCAGACACATGACGACAACGCTGATCACCGGAGCGAACAAGGGCCTCGGCTTCGAGACCGCCCGCAGGCTCGTCGCCGCGGGGCACACCGTCTACATCGGCAGCCGGGACGCCGAACGCGGGCGCCTGGCCGCCGAGCGGCTGGGCGCGCGGACGGTGCACATCGACGTCACCGACGACGCGTCCGTCGCCGCCGCCGTGAAGGCCGTCGAGGCCGAGGGCGGCCTGGACGTGCTGATCAACAACGCGGGCATCGAGGGACGCACACCGGGCAACGGCGTGATCGGCGCCGCGGAGGTGACGCCCGGGACGATGCGGCCGGTCTTCGAGACGAACGTCTTCGGCGTCGTGCGCGTGACGCACGCGTTCCTGCCGCTGCTGCGGGGCTCCGCCGCCCCGGTGGTGGTCAACGTCAGCAGCGGTCTGGCGTCGATGGCCCGGGTCACCGATCCGTCCGCGCCGGCGTACCTCTACCCGGGGGTCGCCTACCCGGCGTCGAAGCTGGTGGTCAACATGATCACCGTGCAGTACGCGAAGGCGTTCCCCGAGATGCGCATCAACGCCGTGGAGCCCGGCTACACGGCGACCGACCTGAACGGGAACACGGGCACGCAGACCGTAGAGGAGGGCGCCGAGATCATCGTCCGCATGGCCCAGATCGGCCCGGACGGCCCGACCGGGGGCTACTTCGACGCCGAGGGCCCGCTGCCCTGGTGACGCGGCTCCGGACCCAGCCTCATATTTGATTCGGTCCAAACCGGGATTCACGGCGGAGGAGCGGGAGGGCGGACCCGGGTCCGCCGGGATGTGCGACACCCCGGGAGCCGTCCTCTCGTTTCGGCGGTGCGGCCGGCGCCGACAGGCGGCCCCGGCAGCGCGGTCGCGCCGCCGGAATCAGGCGGTGACCATCCGCGACAGACGGTGCAGGCTCTCGTCCAGCGCCTGGTCGACGGCGTTCCTCGGCGGCGCGATGCTCTCGTCGACGAACGACAGGTGGATGGTCACCTCGCTGCTGCGTTCGTCCGTGCGGTCCACCTGCAGCCAGCCCGAGTACCGGTCGTCCTCCCGGGTGCCCCACTCCAGCCGTTTGTGCGCGCGGTCGGCCCGGAAGAGCGCGTCGGCGTCCCGTCCGGTGTCGTCGTCGTGCACGGTGACGTCCGGCGGGGCGGCGGAGCGGACGTGCAGTTCGTCGGGGAGCCAGGACTCGATGCGGCCGAGGTCCTCCGCCTGGTCGAAAACACGGTCGGCAGAGGCCGTCATGTTCATGGAGCGCTCGTACTCGCTCACGGCGATCCCACCTCCTCAGGGGGAGACTTCGAGTGTCCCTCGGAGCCGCGGCGGCGGCCAACGCGGCACCGTCCGCCTCCTCCGCCTCCCGGGGCGCAGGTCTGCGCCCCGGGAGGCCCACAATGGAGTCCACCGGCGCCGTCGAGGGCGCCGGTCCCCGCCGCAGTCGGACCCTGGAGCGCAGTCGATGCCCGGCAAGATCACGCTGTCCACCTGGCCCACCCCCGTCGAGCCGATGCCGCGCCTGGCCGCCGCGCTGGGGCTGGACGCGGACGACCTGTGGATCAAGCGTGACGACCTCACCGGGCTGGGCGGTGGCGGCAACAAGGTCCGCAAGCTCGAGTGGACGATCGGCGAGGCCCTCGACGCGGGCGCGGACACCCTGGTGACCGTCGGCGCGGCGCAGAGCAACCACGCCCGCCTGACCGCCGCCGCCGGTGCGCGACTCGGGCTCGACGTCGTCCTCGTGTTCCCCGGTACGGCACCCGACGCGGGTTCCGGCACCGGCAACCTCGTCCTCGACGGACTCTTCGGCGCGCGGGTCCTGTGGGCGGGCGACGGCGAGCCCAGCACCCTCGCGGGCGTCGCCGAGGACGTGTGCGGGCAGCTGCGCAGCGAGGGCGCGCTTCCGTACCTGATCCCCTTCGGCGGTTCGAGCCCCACCGGTGCCCACGGCTACGTGGAGTGCGGTGAGGAACTCCACGCCCAACTGCCCGGCCTCGCACACGTGGTGGTGGCACTCGGCTCCGGCGGCACCATGGCCGGCCTCGTCGCCGCGCTGGGCGAGGAACGGGTTCTGGGTGTCCACTGCGGGGCCGTGGACGAGCCCGCGGCGATCGTCGCCGGCCTGACCGGGGCCGTCGCGCACCGCGCCGTCGACCCCGGATCGCTGCGCATCCGCACCGACCAGGTCGGCGCCGGGTACGCCACGCTCCACGAGCCGGTCATGGAGGCGATGATGACGGCCGCCGGTACCGAGGGACTCGCCCTCGACCCCACCTACACCGGGCGCGCCATGGCCGGACTCGTCGCGGCGGTACGCGACGGGGACATCCGCCGCGGGCAGCGGACCGTCTTCCTGCACACCGGCGGCCTGCCCGGGCTGTTCGGGCACGCCGAGGCCGTCCGGCGCTCGGTCGGCGCGCTGCGGCCGTACGAACGGAGCTGAGGGGGCGGGAGGTTCACGCGGCACGGCCGCCGGCCGGTCGTGCCCCCGCCCGCCGGTTGCGCCGGAGGGCGGGAGCGGGGCGTGGCGGTCCCCGTGGGGCGTCACGCGTGGGCGAGCCGGTCGCGCAGCATCCAGGCGTGCTTCTCGATCGCCTGGAGCGTGGTGTTGATCAGGTCCCCGGTGGCCGGGTCCTCGTCGCCCGTCGCGCTGAACGCGGCGCGCAGCACGCAGCCGATGGTGTGGAGGCGGCCGAGCACGAGGGACGCCGCGCGGGCGACCTCGACGCGGCCCTGGGGGAACTCCGGGAGCGTGGTGCTCCGCGCCACGGCGTCGGTCCTGCCGTCGGGGGCGGCGCCGAGGGCCCGCATCCGTTCGGCGAACTCGTCCGCCGCGTCCCGGGCGGTGGCGGCGATCTCGTCCAGTTCCAGGTGGAGGCCGCGGAAGCCGGTGCCGACGATGTTCCAGTGCGCCTGCTTGGTCTGCGTGTGCAGTTCGAGCAGGTCGACGAGGACGTCCTGGAGGGTGGTGGCCAGCGGTTCGGAGGCGATGAACGGCGCGGCGTCGTAGGCGCGGCGCCGATTGGCGGTACGGGAGTCGTGCAGGGTCGAGGTCACGGTGAACTCCGTTCCGAGGGGTGAGCGGTGTGCGGTGTGATCCGCTTCCGCCGCGGCGGCCCCCTGCTGCGCCGGGTGGCGGCGGCACGGGCCGGGATCGGTCGGTGTGTTGAGGTGTGCCCCCGGCCGGCGAAGGGGGAGACGTGCCCGCGGCGGGCCCGCCGCGGGCGGGCGCGCGGCACCGGATCGCTGATGCCGGAGGTGGGGCCGGCGTGGGCCCGTGGTGTCGTGCTTCCCACACTACTCTCAGATTGGACCGAGTCAAATCTAGGCGGTGCGTGAGTCGATCGGATCGCCGAGCGGTCTCCGTGCGGTCCGCCGGGGCGCCGTCGACGACCGCCCCGGCGGTGATCGCTCCCGCCGGATGCCCTTGCGGATGCGGGGAGTTCGGGGCGGCTGCCGCGCTCGCGCCGCGTGGCCGCCGAGCTTGCGGCGAGAGTGGGCGGATGGGCCGGGGAGGAGGCGGACCGCGCTCCCGGCAGCACGAAAGCCCCTGGTTCGTGCGGATGCGGATCCAAGGGCTCGACGTTCCGAGGGGTGCGGCGTGCGGGCCGCAAGGGCGTGGCTACGCCTCGGTGGAGGCCTTCTGGCACCGGTCGCACAGGCCCCACCAGGTGATCTCGGCCTCGTCGATGGCGAAGCCCTTGTTCTCCACCGGGTCCAGGCACGGGGCGGCGCCGACCGTGCAGTCGACGTCCTCGATGCGGCCGCAGTTGCGGCAGACCAGATGGTGGTGGTTGTCGCCGACGCGCAGCTCGTAGCGGGCGGGGGAGCCGGCGGGCTCGATGCAGCGGATCAGCTGCGCCTTGGTGAGGTCCTCCAGCACGTTGTAGAGGCCCTGCTTGGACAGCCCGCCCGGGGCGGACGGGCCGACGCCGATCCGCGCCTCGAGCTCGGATGCCGTGGAGTGCGGGTGGCCCTGCAGGGCGGTGAGGATGGCGCGGCGCTGTGCCGTACTGCGCAGCCCCCTGCTCTTGAGCAGGTCGCCCACTGGCTGCTCCATGGCCGGCGTCACGCTCCTTCTTGCTCGCCGCGCGGGTGGCGGACCGCGGGCACGCACCACAGCCGCGCGCTGACCGACGCTACGCCCGAGAATTGACGAAGTCAAATTTAGCTGAGGTGGTCGCGGGGCGGCCGTGCTCAGTCGGCGGTCTCGGCGGTGTGGCAGGTGGTGGAGACGACCCGGCGGGCGGTGAGGCGGCCGGTCGCCCGGCCCGGCCCCTTGGGCTGGTGGCAAGGAGGCGGACGACGCGGGAGTGCTCCGCGCAGGTGGACAGGCCGCAGCGGGTGCGGACGCCGATGCCGTCGCTGTGGTGGCGGGCTTCCCGGACGCAGTCGTAGCACTTCGCGCGGAATCGCTCCGTGGGTGGGGGAGGGGTGCGCTGCTCTCGTCGCCCCGCCCCTCGAACGTAAAGGCGGGAGTTGGCCGAGTCGCATCTCGGGTCGCGCCCGCTCCGCCGTGCGCGAGGGCTCAGGCCTCCGGGCGGCGGTAGGTGCCGTACCACTGCGACTCGGCGAGGTCACGGGCCACCGCCTCGTCCCGGGCCGGGTCACCGATCGCCACCTGGCGCGCGATGACCTGCTCACCGCCCCAGGCCAGCACCTGCGCGGCGGTCGCCGCGTCCACTCCCCGGTGGAGACGGCCGGCCTCCTGCTCCGCCTCGATCAGCAGGGTGATGTGCCGGGTGAACCGGTCGATCTCCCGCGCCCTCGCCTCGCGCATCTCGGCGTCGTAGGCCGCCACTTCGGCGATGGCGGCGAGCAGCGGTCCGCGCTCGCGGTAGTAGCGCAGCTGCTCGACGTAGATCGCCGTCAGGCCGTCGGGGCCGCCGTCCGGTCCGGTCGGCCGCCAGTCGCCGCCGATCCGGAACAGTTCCTCCTTCATGTGGGCGGTGAGCCGGATCAGCAGGTCGGTCTTGTCGCGGAAGCACAGGTAGAAGGTCGACCGGGCCACGCCCGCCTCCGCGGCGATCCGCTGGACGCCGAGCTCGGTGAAGGTGGCCCCGGCCTGGAGGAGCCGCTCGGTGGCGGCGAGGACCGCCGCCTCGGAGTCCGCGCGGCGCCTGGTCTGGCGGGTCGGGCGGGTGATCGATGCCATGCCTGCTGCTCCCTGGTTGACCGGACGCCCATTCTCTTCGTCCCGCATGTCACCGTACTGCCTCGGACACTGTGTCCGACATAGTGTCGTGCATACTGTCCAATGTGCCCCTGAACGGCGCACCGCTGTCCGGTCCGCGGGGCAGTGACACGTAGAGGCAAGGCAGACGACGACATGCGCTACACGCGACTTGGCAACACCGGACTTCTGGTGTCCCGGCTCGGCCTGGGCACGATGTCCTTCGGCGGAGGCGACCACGACTTCTGGAAGGTGCTCGGGGGCCTCGGCGACACCGAGTCCGGCAAGATGCTGGACGCCGCGCTCGATGCCGGCGTGAACCTGATCGACACCGCGAACATCTACTCCGCCGGCGAGTCGGAGGAGGTACTCGGCCGGATACTCGGCGGGCGGCGCGACGACGTCGTCCTCGCCACGAAGGTCTACGGCCGGATGGGCGCCGGTCCCAACGACATGGGCCTGTCCCGCGTGCACGTCATGCGCCAGCTGGAGGACAGCCTGCGGCGGCTGGGCACCGACCGGATCGACCTGTACCAGATCCACAGCTTCGACACGCTGACCCCGCTCGAGGAGACGCTCCGCACGCTGGACGACGCGGTCCGCCAGGGCAAGGTGCGCTACATCGGCGCGTCCAACCTCGCGGCGTGGCAGCTGATGAAGGCGCTCGGTGTCTCGGCCCTGCACGACCTGGAGCACTTCGTCTCCCTGCAGGCCTACTACTCGCTCGTGGGCCGGGACATCGAGCGCGAGATCCTTCCCGCCGTCCGCGACCAGGAGCTCGGGCTGCTCGTCTACAGCCCCCTCGCCGGCGGATTCCTGAGCGGCAAGTTCCGTCGCGGCATGGAGCACGACAGGTCGACGCGGTGGGGGAAGGCGTCGAACCCGCCGGTGGACGAGGCGCGCGGGTACGACATCGTCGACCGCCTCGACGAGATCGCCGGGCGGCACGGCGCCACGGTCGCGCAGGTGGCGCTCGCCTGGGTGATGCACCAGCCCGGGGTGAGCAGCGTGCTCGTCGGTGCCACCCGTATGGAACAGTTGCAGAACAACCTGGCGGCGGCCTCGCTCACGCTCACCGACGACGACCTCGCCCGGCTCGACGAGGTCAGCCGCCTGGCCCCCGAGTACATCGAGCGCGTCCAGAGCGGCCCGGGTGCCCAGCGGGAGCCGATCGGCTGACCGCGGCCCCGGGCCGGCGCGGGCCCCGCCGGACCCGCCGTCCGGGGTGGGCTTCACCCCGGGCGGCGCGTCAGGGCCGTGGGGCCGGGCGCACCGGGTGCTTGCTGAGGATGGAGACCCGGTTGAAGGAGTTGATGGTGATGGCCACCCAGATCAGGGCCGAGAGCTCGTCGTCGCTGAACACCTCGCGCGCGGCCTCGTAGGCCTGCTCCTGGGCCGCGGCGTCGGTGGGGTCGGTCGTCACCTCGGCCATGGCGAGTGCCGCCCGCTCGCGGGGGGTGAACAGTTCGGTGTCGCGCCAGGCGGGCAGCACGGACAGCCGCTGCGGCGTCTCGCCCGCGTCAAGCGCCGCCCTGGAGTGACGGTCCAGGCAGAAGGAACAGCCGTTGAGCTGCGACACGCGTATGTTCACCAGCTCCACCAGGGATCGGTCGAGCCCGGCCTCCGTGGCCACGGCGCGCACGGTCTCGGCGGCCGCCCGCATCGCCTTGTAGGCGCGCGGGCTCTGCTTGTCGATGAAGATCCGCCTGTCCGTCCGTACCGCGGTCGTGTCGCTCACCATCACTCCTTCGCCGGGCCGTCTCCGGCCGCCCTGCGGTGCCCGTCGTCCTTCGCGGGCACCGCCGTATCATCAACTCCATGATTGTTGAAATCGGAAGCACCCGTTGTGTGAGAAGCGCGACAGATGAGTGAGACCCAGGCCGAGGCCACCGTGGAGATCCTGTCCGCCCGCGACGTCCCCCTGGGCGGGCCCCGGGCGATGACCGTCCGGCGCACCCTGCCGCAGCGGTCCCGCTCGCTGATCGGCGCCTGGTGCTTCGCCGATCACTACGGACCCGAGGACATCGCCGCCACCGGCGGCATGGACGTCGCGCCCCACCCCCACACCGGGCTGCAGACCGTGAGCTGGCTCTTCAGCGGCGAGATCGAGCACCGCGACAGCCTGGGCACCCATGCCCTGGTGCGCCCCGGCGAGCTCAACCTCATGACCGGCGGGCACGGCATCAGCCACTCCGAGGTGTCCACCGAGCGCACCACGGTGCTGCACGGCGTCCAGCTGTGGGTGGCGCTTCCCGAGGAGCACCGGGACACCGCCCGCGACTTCCACCACTACGTCCCGGCGCCGGTCGCCCTCGGCGGGGGCGAGGCGCGGGTGTTCCTGGGTTCCCTCGCCGGCGACACCTCGCCGGTCCCCACCTTCACCCCCCTGCTCGGCGCCGAACTCCGCATCGAAGCGGGAGCGACCGTCACCCTGGCGATCGACCCCCGCTTCGAGCACGGCCTGCTGGTCGACAGCGGGGACGTCGACATGTCCGGTACGCGGCTGCGGCCGGCCGAACTCGGCTATCTGCGCCCCGGCGGTGACACGCTGACGGTGACCAACCGCTCCGACTCCCCGGCCCGGACCGTGCTGCTCGGCGGGACGCCCTTCGGGGAGCAGATCATCATGTGGTGGAACTTCATCGGCCGCACCCAGGAGGACATCGAGCGGGCCCGCGCCGACTGGATGACCGGCGACCGGTTCGGCCAGGTGAAGGGATACGACGGCGAGCCGCTGCCCGCGCCCGAACTGCCGCGGGTGCCCCTGAAGCCGCGGGGAAACGTGCACTGACCCGGGCTCACGGCGGGCCCGCGGGCCCGCCGGGGCACCGTCGTCCCAGGCGGAGAGCGTTGCCGGTGTCTCGGGTCCGGGACGTGCCCATTCAGTCGGCGGGATCCCGGCGGAGCGTCCTGCCGGTGACGGGGGCGTGGCCGGGCGCTCGTTGCCCGCTCCCGGCAGACGCGGGTACGCGCGAGGCCACGGGACCGAGTGCCGCCGTCACGGCGGACGATCGTCCGTATAATGGCTGACGAGAGGATGCCTGTGCAGTCGGGGGCCGGCAAAAGGGAACGGACGCAGGCGCGACGCCGCCTGGGAGCGGTCCGCCCTACGGTCACCGACGTACCGGGCATCGCCGTCGTCGACGCGGGAGGCATCGGATGGCAGGGCGCGGTAGCGGTCCGGACTTCGTGGAGGCACTGGCCCGCGGGCTGGACGTGCTCGGCTGCTTCGACGCCCGGCACCACCGGCTGACGCTGAGCGAGATCGCCGCGGCGACGGGGCTGGCGCGGCCCACCGCCCGCCGCCTGCTGCTGACGCTGGAGGAGCTCGGCTACGTCCGCTCGGACCAGGGCGCGTTCACCCTGACACCGCGTGTGCTGCGCCTGGGCATGGCCTACGTGAGCTCGCTCGGCCTGTGGGATGTGGCCCGCCCCCACCTGGAGACCCTGGTCAAGCAGACCGGGGAGTCGTCCTCGATGGCCCAGCTGGACGGGTCGGACATCGTCTACGTGGCCCGGGTCTCCGTGCCGAAGATCATCGCGCTGCGGGTGGACATCGGCACCCGGTTCCCCGCCCCGCAGACCTCCCAGGGCAAGGTGCTGCTCGCCGCCCTGGGCCCGGAGGAACTGGAGGCCGTCCTGGCCGAGCCCAGCCGTTCGGGACTGCCGGAGTTCCCGGAGCGGTCGCGTGAGGAGCTCGCCGCGGAGCTGCGCACGGTGCGCGCCCGCGGCTGGGCGCTGGCCGACGAGGAACTCGCCCCCGGCGTACGGTCGGTCGCGGTGCCGGTGCGGGACGGCGACGGGGTGGTCCGCGCGGCGATGAACGTCACCGTGCACGCCGCCGAGACCGCGGTGGACGTGCTCACCACGAAGCACCTCCCCCTGCTGCTGCGCGCGGCGGGGGAGGTATCGGCGGACTGGGCGCTGTGGCAGAGCCGGCCGCACGCCGAGGTCCGGCCCGCCGCCGCGGCGTTCGCGCACGGCGCCGCGGAGACCGGGGACCCCGGCGGCGCCGAGGGCGCGGGCATCGCCGCCGGCTGACGTCTTCGTCCGCCTTCGTCGGTGCCCGCCCGAAGCGCCCGCGACCGACGCGGCGTCAGACGGACTGCAGGACGAAGTCGTACTCGGCGTGCAGGTACGGCACGTCGATCGCGGTCCCGTCGGGCGCGGATCCCGCCGGCCGTTCGGTGAACCGCACCACCAGCGCTTCCTTCGTGCCGAACACGACGTCGCTGTCCAGGTATTCGCTGCCCTCCTGGAACAGATGGGTGATCAGCTTCTCGTACCCGGGCTCGTTGATGAGGAAGTGGACGTGCGCGGGGCGGAAGTGGCTGATGTCGGTGGTGCTGATCAGGTCGCCGACCGGTCCGTCCATGGGTATGGCGTAACCGCGCGGGGCGATGGTGCGGACGCAGTAGGTGCCGTCCTCGCGGGCGCGGTACTTCGCGCGCAGCCGCGCCTCGTCGATCTCGGGGAGCTGCGCCTCGTAGGCGCCGTCGGCGTCGGCCTGCCACACGTCGAGAACGGCCCCGGGAACGGGCTTGCCCTCCAGGCCGGTGACCTTGCCGGTGATGAACAGCGGCGTTCCGGCGATGCCGTCGGACATGTCGAAGCCGTACGGGGCGGCGGGGGATCCGTCGATGTGGAAGGGGCCGAGGACGGTGGCGGGGGTGGCCCTGGGCGCGAACTTGTTGTTCAGCTGCACCACGAGCGTGCTCAGCCCGAACACGTCGGAGGCGAGGATCAGTTCCTGACGCTTGTCGTCGCTGATCCGGCCCGCCGCGGTCAGCCACTGGATCGCGGCCATCCATTCGTCCTCGGCGAGCTCCACCTCGCGGGCGAACGCGTGGAGGTGACGGATCAGGGCGGACATGAGCTCCGCCTGGCGCGGGGCGTGCGAGGTCGCCCAGCGCTGGGCCGCCAGCTCGGTGATGTTGTCCTCGTTGACGAACATGGTTGCTCCTCGGTGTTCCTTGCGGGTTCGGTGATGACCGCTGTGCTGCTCATCCGTGCCGGTCGTGCGTGCCGGTGAGGGCGCCAGTGCTTCGGCCGGCCCGCCGCGCCGACGACGGCCCGGGTGTTTGCCGGAGCGGTTGATGAGCCCCCGGACACCCGCCGTCAGCGGTGCGCGCCCTGCCGCCGGGCACTCTCAGCGATGGGAGCCTCCGTCGGTCTCCGGCCGGGGAGGTACGGGCCGGTTGTTCAGGTCGACGGAGAGGAAGATGTCGTTGGCGACCGGATTGCGCATCTCCTCGGCGAGCTGGCCGATGAGTCCGGCGGTGCGCGCGAGCAGCGCGAAGCCGCGCAGCAGCGGCAGCGGCAGCCCGAGGTCGGCGAGCGCGGCCCCGCACACACCGGCGCCGTTGAGCGGCAGGGTCCTGCCCAGCACCTGGGGGTGCACGCGGCCGATGGCCGCGAAGAGCGACAGGTGCGGCCCGAAGAGGCCCTCCTCGGCGGCGATGCCCATCAGGCGGGGCGTACGGGGGTCGCCGTCCTTGTGCACGTGATGGCCCAGGCCCGGCACGAAGCGGCCGGCCGCCCGCTGCTCGCGCACCAGACGCAGCGCCAGTTCGTCCCAGCCCGCCTCGTCGCGGGGCGGTTCGCCGTGCGCGGCGAGCGCCTCGTGCAGGAACGTCCCGGTGTCCTCCGTGACGCCCAGGAAACGGGAGCCCCCGCCGAGCAGGCCCGCGGCCAGCGCGCCCTGGACGGAGTCGGGCGCGGACAGGTACGTCAGCCGCGTGACGATGGCCGTGGGCGTGAAGCCGTGGTCGGCGAGGGCCGCGAGCACGGCTTCGAGGACCCGGGTCTCGCCCCGGGCGGGCCGGCGCTGCGTGGCCAGCCAGAAGGCCAGTTCGCCGAAGCCGACCGTGCCCATGATGTCCTCGGCGAGGTCGTGGCCGAGCAAGGTGATGCTCTTGCGGTCCGAGGCGCCCAGCGCGGTGGGGTAGCCGCTCGGCGCGGACGGGTCAGTCACGGGTGTCCTCCGGGTCCTTGGCCAGCCAGGCGCGCAGCTCGGCACCGTGTTCGTCGAGCTCGGGCGGCGGCAGGTGGTACACCGCGGGAGTGGCCGAGAATGTCACCGGGTGCCGTGTCGTGGGCACCGCTCGGTCGCCCTCGCCGACGGTGACGACGGGGTCGAGCGCGAACCGCTCGGCCATGGCGAAGCCGCCGTCGATGGTGTTGATCGGGCCGCTGGGCACGCCTGCCTCGACCAGCAGCTCGAACCACTCGTTCGCGCCGCGCCTGACCAACTGCTCGACCAGCAGCGGCCGCAGCTCCTCGCGGTTCGCGGTGCGGTCGGCGTTGCGCGCGAACCGCGGGTCGTCGGGGACGCCGGGAATGCCGAGGACCTCGCACAGCTTGCGGAACTGGCCGTCGTTGGCGGCGGTCACGATCAGGTCGTTGTCGGCCGTGGGGAAGGGCTCGTACGGAAACACGCTCGGGTGCGCGTTGCCCATGCGGAACGGGACCTCGCCGCCGGCCACGTAGGCCGAGCTGTGGTTGACCAGTCCGGTCAGCGCCGACGACAGCAGGTTGACCTCGACGTGCTGGCCCTCGCCCGTCGCGTCGCGGTGCCGCAGCGCGGCGAGGATGCCGATGGTGGCGTGGTTCCCCGCCATGACGTCGAAGACCGAGATCCCGGCACGGAACGGCGGGCCGTCCGGGTCCCCGGTGAGGCTCATGAGCCCGGACACGGCCTGCACCATCAGGTCGTAGCCCGGCACGTCGCGTCCGGGGCCGGAGCCGAAGCCGCTGATGGACGCGTAGACCACGGCCGGGTTCCCGGTGCGCACCGACGCGTAGTCCAGCCCGTACTTGACCAGGCCACCGGGCCGGAAGTTCTCGATGACGACGTCCGCCCGGCGGGCCAGTTCGCGCGCCGCCGCCAGGTCGCCCTCGTCGCGCAGGTCGAGGGCGATGGAACGCTTTCCGCGGTTGACGCCCAGGTAGTAGGTGGACGCCTCGCCGCGCACCGGGGGCGTCCAGCTCCGGGTGTCGTCCCCCCGCGGCCCCTCGACCTTCACGACGTCCGCGCCCAGATCCGCCAGCAGCATCGTGGCGTAGGGCCCGGCCAGGATCCGGGAGAAGTCGGCCACCAGCAGCCCGGACAGCGGGCCCGCTGTGCCCGGTCGCTGGGGCGCGGTGCTCTCTGACATCCAGTGCCACCTTTCGTCTGACCGCAGGACGGACAGCCGTCCGTCATTGTGATTCTGTTGCGGAACGCCGAGGTCGTCAAGCGGGACCGGCACCGCCTTGGCTGCTCGGAGGCTTGCCCGTACTGCGGTGTCTCGTCCTGGGACAGTGTCCGCCGCGGCTACCGTACGCAGGCCTTCCGAACCATGTCGCGAGGCTAGCGCTCACCCCGTTGACCGAATAGCGTACTCATGTCCGTCAAGCGGCCAAGGGAGTTCAGTGATGGATAAGGTCGAGGCATTCACCCCGGGGCGGCCCGTAGTCCTGCGCGGTGGCACCGTGCTGCCCGTGAACCGTGAGCGCGAGGTGCTCGCGGACACCGACGTCCTCGTCGTCGACGACCGGATCGCGGCGGTCGGCCCCCGGCTGGCGGTGCCGGACGGGACGGTGGAGATCGACGCCACGGGCGGCATCGTGATGCCGGGCATGATCGACACGCACCGCCACATGTGGCAGACCGCGATGCGCGGCTACGGCGCCGACTGGACCCTCACGCAGTACTTCGTCTGGTACTACCTGGAGCACGGCAGGAAGTTCCGCCCCGAGGACGTCCACGCCGGCAACCGGCTCGCCGCCGCGGAGGCCCTCGACGCCGGCGTCACCACCGTCGTCGACTGGTCGCACGGCCTGCAGACCGTGGACCACGCCGACGCCGCCGTGGACGCCCTGCGGTCCGTGCCCGGCCGCTTCGTCCTGGCCTACGGCAACATCCAGCAGGCGCCCGCCGAATGGACCGCCGCGCCGGAGTTCCGCGACTTCGTCAGCCGCCGCATCAACGGTGACGACATGCTCGGCTTCCAGCTCGCCTTCGACGTCACGGGCGACCCGGCCTTCCCCGAGAAGCCCGCCTTCGAGGTGGCCCGCGACCTCGGCGTCGCCGTCACCACCCACGCCGGGGTCTGGGGCGCCACCAACGACGACGGGATCCGCCTGATGTACGAGAACGGCTTCATGACCCCGCAGACGGTGTACGTCCACGCGTCGACGCTCTCGGCGGACTCGTACCACCGCATAGCGGCGACGGGAGGCTCGATCTCGGTGTCCACCGAGAGCGAGCAGAGCGCGGGCCAGGGCTACCCGACCACCTGGGCGATCCGCTCGCACGACATCCCCGTCTCCCTGTCCATGGACACCAGCGTGTGGTGGAGCGGCGACCTGTTCTCCGCCATGCGCACCACCCTCGGCGCCGACCGCGCCCGCGCGCACCTGGAGGCGCACGCCAAGGGCGACACCGTCACCCACTGCGCCCTGCGCGCCGACCAGGTCGTGGAGTGGGCCACCCTCGGCGGCGCCCGCGCTCTCGGCCGCGAGCAGGACCTGGGCAGCCTCGAAGCGGGCAAGAAGGCCGACATCGTCCTGCTGAAGAACGACCACTCGCCGGTCTCCTTCCCGCTCCTCAACCCCTACGGCCAGGTGGCCTTCCAGGCACAGCGCGGCGACGTGCACACCGTGCTCGTCGACGGACGGGTGGTCAAGCACGAGCACCGCCTGCTCGGCGTCGACCTGGCCGCCGTGCGCCGCGAGGTCGAGCAGACCGTCGACCACCTGCGCTCGGCCATGGGCGAGGAGGAGTGGCGCAAGGGCATGAACCCCGACGTCCCCGAGACGAAGGTGCTCGACAACCCGTACACCTACACCGACTACCGCAGCGCCTCGACGCACGGCCACTGAACCGAAGGAGGTCCGAGGCATGAGTATGGGGCTGCTGCTGCTCCGACTGCTGCTCGCCGCCCTGCTCTTCGGCCACGCCACGCAGAAGCTGCGCGGCTGGTTCGGCGGAGCGGGGCTCGCGGGTACCGGCGCGATCTTCGAGCGCTGGGGCTTCGTCCCCGGGCCGCGGATGGCCCTGGTGGCCGGCGTGACCGAGCTGACCGGCGCGGCATCGATCGCGGCCGGGCTGCTGACACCCGGCGGGTGCGCCGTCGTCGTCGGGACGATGGCGGTGGCCGCCACCGCGACGGCGCCCAACGGTTTCTGGGCGCAGAAGGGCGGCTGCGAAGTGCCGTTCTGGTACGGCGCGGTCGCCGCGGTCCTCGGCTTCACCGGGCCCGGCGCCTGGTCGCTCGACAACACGCTCGGCCTGACGTGGCGGCCGGCCCCCGCCTGGGGCCTGGCCGCGCTCGCGGCCGGGCTCCTCGCGGCGGCCGTACCGCTCGCCTCCCGAGCCAAGGTGCTGCGGGAGAGGCGGGAGGAGACCCCCGCGCCCCACGGGAACGCGTAGCCACTCCGGATAAGCCGCCTCCGGCCGGGCATACGGCTGGAGTATGCCACGCGACGCCGCGGCCGAACCGGCCGCGGCGGTTCCGGAACTGGGGGGCACGACGGCATGGGCGCTTCGCTCGAGGAGACCGACCGTACGCACGGACCACGGCCGGAGCCGGCCGCCGCCGACCGCAAGCAGGAGCTGCGGCGCCGTCTGGAACGGCTGATCGGCATCGCCGCGACCGAGGGCAACTGCCTGCAGGCCCTGCGCAACGGGGACGAGATCTTCCCCGCGATGCTGGACGCGATCCGCTCGGCGAAGCACACCGTCGACATGACCACCTTCGTCTACTGGCGCGGCCAGATCGCGCGGGACTTCGCGCACGCGCTGGCCGCCAAGGCGGAGGAGGGGGTGCGGGTGCGCCTGCTCCTGGACGGCTTCGGCGGACGGCTGATCGAACGGGAGCTGCTCGACAGCATGGACCGGGCCGGCGTGGACGTCGCCTGGTTCCGCAAGCCCGTACGGCTCTCGCCGTTCAAGCAGAACCACCGCTGCCACCGCAAGGTCCTGGTGGTCGATGCCCAGGTGGCCTTCACCGGCGGCGTCGGCATCGCCGAGGAGTGGTGCGGAGACGCCCGTCACCCCGGCGAATGGCGGGACACCCACGTCCGGGTCACCGGCCCCGCGGTGGACGGGCTGGCCGCGGCGTTCGCGCAGAACTGGGCCGAGTGCCGGCGCGACGGGCTCTTCGACCACCGCGACCGGTTCGGCGAGCACGAGCAGAGCGGCGGCGCGGTCGTCCAGGTGGTGCGCGGCTCGGCGAGCGTCGGCTGGCAGGACATGCGCACCCTGCTCCGCGTGGTCATCGCCTCCGCGGAGCGCCGCATCCGGCTCGCCACCGCGTACTTCGCTCCGGACCCCTACTTCATCGACCTCCTGTGCCGCGCCGCGGGGCGCGGGGTGGAGGTCGAGATCCTGCTGCCGGGGCCGCACACGGACAAACGCGTCTGCCAACTGGCCGGGCAGCGCTACTACCAGCGGCTCATCGACTGCGGCGTCCAGGTGTGGCACTACCAGCCGACCATGATGCACGCCAAGGTGATCACCATGGACGGAGTCGCGACCCTGATCGGCTCGACCAACTTCAACCGCCGTTCCCTCGACCACGACGAGGAAGTGATGCTGGCGGTGCTCGACGAGACCTTCACCGCCGGGCTCGACGCCGACTTCGACGCCGACCTGCTGCGCAGTGAACGCATCGACGGCACCCGCTGGCGCAGCCGTTCCGCGCTCCAGCGGACGCAGGAGGCGGCGACCGCGCCCATCCGCCGCTTCCTCTGAGCAGCGCACTCGCCCGGGCCGCCCCGCCCGGGCGCTCCGGCGCATTCGGGCGTGTTCGGGAAGGTGGTGCGCGCCGCGGGGGGACGGTGACGATGATGGTGGTGCCCCGCGGGACGGCCGCGTGGGGCGCACGGACACCGGTCGCGTCAACGCATTGCTCACCCTGGAGGGCGACATCAACGTCAATACCGGCCCCGAACCGGCTTCGACAGGCAGCCGGCCCGGTGCTGCGCAGGCAGCGCCGCAGGACCCGTTTCCCGCCGACCTGGAGATCGCGACGGTCGCCGAACTGGGCGCCCTGCTCGACTCCGGCGGCGCCACCAGTGTCTCCCTCACCCGCGCGTATCTGCGGCGCATCGAGGAACTGGACGTCGGCGGACCGGCCCTGAACGCGGTGCGCTGTGTCAATCCGGCGGCCCTGGACGAGGCCGCGGCCGCCGACGAGCGGAGGGCGCGCGGCGGCCCCGGCGGGCCGCTGCTGGGCATACCGGTGCTCGTGAAGGACAACATCGACGTCCTGGGCATGCCGACCACCGCCTGCTCGGTGGTCCTCGCCGACTCCCACCCCGCCCAGGACGCCCCGCTCGTGACGCGGCTGCGCGAGGCGGGAGCGGTGATCCTCGGCAAGGCGAATCTCACCGAGTTCGCCAACTACCTCACGCTCGGCATGCCCAGCGGCTACAGCTCGCTCGCCGGCCAGGTGCTCAATCCGTACGACCTGAGCGAGACCCCGAGCGGTTCCAGCGCCGGTTCGGGCGTGGCCGCCGCGGCCGGACTCGCCGCCGTCACCATCGGCACCGAGACCGACGGGTCCATCCTCAGTCCCTCCTGGGCCACCTCCGGGGTGGGCGTCAAACCCACCCTCGGACTGATCAGCCGCACCGGCATCGTGCCCATCGCCTCCAGCCAGGACACCGCCGGGCCCATGACCCGGACCGTCGCGGACGCCGCCGCCCTGCTGACCGTCATCACCGGCACAGATCCGGAGGACCCCGCCACCGAGGGCAACCCGCTGGAGGGCCACGACTTCACCGCGGACCTGTCCCCGACCGCCCTGCACGGCGCGCGCATCGGCGTCGTCGCGGAGCAGGCGCCCGAGGACGGCACCGACGAGCGGACGCTGTGGGACGCGGCCCTGGCCGCCCTCGCGGAGCGCGGCGCCGTACTGGTCGACGTCACCATCGAGGCGCGGCCCCGTTACGACGTCGCCTCCCCGGTGCTGAGCCACGAGTTCAAGCGCGACCTGAACGCCTATCTGGCACGCCTGCCCGAGGGCGCCCCGGTGCGGACCCTCGCCGACGTCATCGCGTACAACGAGGCCCATGCGGGCGTCGCCCTGAAGTTCGGGCAGACCCTCGCCGTCGCCTCCCAGGCCAGGGACCTCGGGCCGGACAGCGCGGACACCGTGGAGTACAAGGCCGCCCGCGCCCGCGACCTGGAGGAGAGCAAGGACCGCATCGACGTCCTCATGGCGGAACACGACGTCACCGCCCTGCTGTTCGTGGGCAGCGGCAGCTCGTCGATCGGGGCGAAGGCGGGCTATCCCTCGGTCACCGTCCCCGCGGGTTACCTAGCGGCCAACCGCCGTCCGTTCAACATCACCTTCCTGGGCCGGGCCTGGAGCGAGCCGGTGCTACTCGGCTACGCCCACGACTACGAGCAGGCCACGCGGCTGCGCAGGCCGCCGTCCGTGATCAACCCCACCTTGCTGCACCGCCGTTCCCTCACCGTGCCGCGCGCCAGGGACGGCGCCGCGGAGGACTGACGGCCCGCGGGGGACACCCGCGGGGGAGGAACTCACGCGCGGCGGGTGCCGGGGCGTCGACCCGGAACCCGCCGCGACGGCGGGGAGTCCGGGGTCAGCCGTCGCCGGAGCGTTCGAGCAGGTCCCGCACCTCCTCCGCGGTGGTCTCGCGCAGTTCCTCCCCGACGAGCAGCCAGCGGGTGATGCCGATCGCGTCAAGGAACGACAGATCGTGGCCGGCGACCAGGAGCGCCCCCTCGAAGGAGTCCAGGGCGCTCGTCAGCTGCCCCACGCTCGCCATGTCGAGGTTGTTCGTGGGCTCGTCCAGTATCAGCAGCTGCGGGGCGGGTTCGGCGAGCATCGACGCCGCCAGGGCGGCGCGGAAGCGCTCCCCGCCGGAGAGGGTGCCCGCGAGCTGATCGGCGCGGGCACCCCGGAACAGGAAGCGCGCGAGCTGGGCGCGGATGTGGTTGTCGGGGACTCCGGGGGCCGTGCGGGCGACGTTGGCCGCGATGCTCAGCTCCCCGTCCAGTAGGTCGAGGCGCTGCGGCAGGAACCTCAGCGGCACGTGCGCCCTCGCCTCGCCCGACAGCGGGGCGAGTTCACCGGTGAGGGTGCGCAGCAGCGTGGTCTTGCCTGCGCCGTTGCGGCCGACGAGCGCGACACGCTCGGGCCCGTGGACGTGGAGGTTGCCCTCCCGCAACGTCCCGAAACGCGGGCGCAGTTCACGCAGGGTCAGCACGGTGCGGCCCGCGGGGACCGCGGTGTGCGGCAGGCTCACCCGGATCCCGGCCTCGTCGCGGATCGCGTCCGCCGCCTCCTCCCGGCGCTCGCGCGCCTGCTGGAGCCGGTCCTCCTGCACGCCGCGGAGCCGGTCCGCCGACTCCTGCGCGGAGCGCTTGCGCTCGCCGGCGACGATGCGCGGTGCGCGCCGCTGGTCGTCCATCTTCTGGCCGTGCCGCCTGCGGCGCGCCGACTTGACGCGTGCCTCCTCCAGTTCGCGTCGCTGCCGGCGCACGTCCGCCTCGGCGGCGCGCAGCGTCCGCCCGGCCGCCTCCTGCTGGGCGGCCACGGTCTCCTCGTAGGCCGACCAGCCGCCGCCGTACCAGGTCACGGAGCCCGAGCGCAGCTCGGCCGTGCGGTCCATGCGCTCCAGCAGCTCACGGTCGTGGCTGACCACGACGAGGACGCCCGATCGCCAGGAGTCGACGGCCTCGTGGAGCCTGCGGCGCGCGAAGAGGTCGAGGTTGTTGGTGGGTTCGTCGAGCAGGAGGACGTCCGGGCGCCGCATGAGCAGTGCCGCCAGGCGCAGCAGGACGGTCTGCCCGCCGGACATCCGGCCGACGGTACGGTCGAGTTCGAGGCCGCCGAGCCCGAGGGAGCCCAGGGTCGCCAGGGCGCGTTCCTCGACGTCCCAGTCGTCGCCGATCGTCTCGAAGCGCTCCACGCCGACATCCCCGGCCTCGATGGCCCGCAGCGCGGCGCGCCGCTCGGCGATGCCGAGGGCCTGGTCGACGCGGAGCGCGGTGTCGAGGGTGATGTCCTGGGGCAGGTGGGCGAGGCTGCCGCCGACGGTCACCGACCCGCGGGTGGGGCGCAACCGGCCGGCCAGCAGCCGCAACAGGGTCGACTTGCCGGTGCCGTTGGCGCCGACGACCCCGGTGCGTCCCGGGCCGATGGTCAGGGAGAGCCCCTCGAGCACCGTCGTGCCGTCCGGCCACCGGAAGGACAGGGCGGAGCAGGCCACGGACGCGCCGGGCGCGGTGGGGTTGGACATGATGATTCTCGCAGTCGCAAGCGCAGGGAAGGCGGGCTTCGTGTGCGAGCACCACGCGGCGACCGGAACGGGACGGGGGGTGCGGTCCTCCGGAGACCGGGGACGGCTCGTGCACCGAGGTCGCAAGCGCGCGTGGTCACGGGCGGCGGGAGCGCCGGCTGCTGCGTGACCGGCGTACGGCACCGGGGCCGTGGCGCGCGATGTTCGCGGACCTCAGACGAGCAACGTCCACCTCTATCGGAGACGACAGGACCCGGGAACTGTACCCCAACCGGCGGGGGGAACGCACGGCCGCGAATTACGGGAGGCCAGTCGATACAATTCAGGAAAGGAGCGGCGGCACGTGACGCCGGCGTTCGCATTCGCCGTGAAGGGGGAATCCGGGCCGATGGTCGTTGAAAGGTCTCCCATATCCGGTCGCGTGACGGTGGTGCGCGATGGGTTCGATTCCGCATGACGTGAGCGTGTACGCCGGGCGGTCGTCCGGGCTCATCGGGGCCCAGATCGCCGGGTATCGCGTGGAGCGGGAGATCGGCCGCGGCGGAATGGCCGTGGTGTACTGCGCGAAGGATCTCCGGCTGGACCGTACGGTGGCGCTGAAGCTGCTGGCCCCGGAGTTGGCCCGCAATGACACCTTCCGCCGCCGGTTCACCCACGAGTCACGCGTGGCGGCGGCGATCGACCACCCGCATATCGTGCCGATATTCGAGGCCGGGGAAACGGACGGTGTTCTCTACATCGCCATGCGTTATGTCTCGGGCCTAGATCTGCGGGCACTTCTCGACCGGGACGGCCCGCTCCCCATTCCCACCGCACTGCGCATCGGCACCCAGGTGGCGTCCGCACTGGACGCGGCGCACGATCACGACCTGGTGCACCGCGACGTGAAACCGGGGAACATCCTGGTCGCCAAGGGCACCGACAGCGAGCACCCGGAGCACGTCTATCTCACGGATTTCGGGCTGACGAAGAAATCGCTGTCGCTGACCGGATTCACCACCGTCGGTGAGTTCGTCGGCACGCTGGACTACGTGGCGCCGGAGCAGATCTCCGGGCGACCGGTGGACGGCCGCTGCGATCTGTACAGCCTGGCCTGCGTCGTCTACGAGAGCCTCACCGGCGGCCTGCCCTTCGAGCGCGAGGAGGACATGGCGCTGCTGTGGGCGCACCAGTACGACCAGCCGCCACCTCTGACCGAGCGGCGCCCGGACATCCCGCCGGCCATGGACGACGTCATGGCCCGGGCCTTGGCGAAGGTGCCGGAGGACCGCTACGAGTCGTGCCTGGAGTTCGTGGGCGCCCTGCGTGCCGCGGCGAGCGGCCACGAGGAGGGCGGCCCCGCGCGTGTGAGCGGCGCGGGCCACGAGGCGACGCAGGTGACGCCCCGGGCGGCCGCGATCCCCTCGCCACCGGGACCGCCGCCGGACCCGCCGATGTGGGCCCGGGCGGTCTTCCGTCGTCTGCCCGGCTTCTGATCCGGGGACGTCAGCTCAGCTTCTTGGGCTCCGTGGTGTCCAGGGTGTTGTTGACGAACGTGTTGCCCTTGCCCTTCAGGTCGCGGTTGGCGAGGTCCGCCGGCTTGTTGCCGCGGGCGACGTTGTCGCGGATGGAGTTCTCGGAGTTGGACGTGCCGACGACGCTGCTGAACAGCACGATGCCCCCGGACATCGGGGACTTGCCGTGGTTGTCCCGGACCTCGTTGTTGGTCACGACGGTCTTCTCCACGCCCGTGAGCAGAATGCCCGTGCCCTGGATGAAGGGGAGGCGGGCGTTGGGCGCGCAGTACTTGTTGTTCCCGGTGACCGTGTTGTGGGATACGGTCAGGGCGCCGCCGCGGGGGACGCCCTCGTCGCCGACGACGAAGACGCCGCCGCAGTTGCCGGTGATCTGGTTGCTTTTGACGGTGACGTTCCGGACGCGGCGCAGGCCGACGCCGATCCGGTTCTCGGTCAGCTTGTTGTTGCTGATGACGGCGCCCTGGGTGTCGAGCGCGCCGCCCTCGGTGTCCATGGAGTTGGCGAGGAAGATGCCGGACTCGCCGTTGTTGTGGGCGGTGTTGTCGCGGAAGACGCCGCGGACGGACTTCTCCAGCAGGATGCCCTGCTGCTTGTTGTCCCGCGCCGTCACCCGGAGGACCTGCAGCCCGTCGGCCCGTGTCGCGTGGATGCCGGCCTTCTTGAACCCGGCGACCGTCAGCGACTCCAGCCGTACGTCGGACGTCTTCTTCTGCGCCGTACCGCTGACGCAGATCCCCTCGCCCGCCTTGGCGCAGGCGTTCTCCTTGCCTTTCGCGCTGGGGGCGATCACGGTGCCCGTGCCCGCTCCGCGCAGCGTCAGCCGCGGCGTGCTGATCTGGACGCTCTCGTGGTAGGTACCGGCCGCGATGTCGATGACCTGGCCGGGCTTCGCACGGTTCACCGCTGCCTGGATGGATTCACCCGCGCGAACGGAGATCTTCTGCGCGTCCGCGGACTGCGAGGCCGAGGTCTGCGACTGGCTGCCGCAGCCGACCGCGCCGCCCACGATGGTCGCCGTGGCGGCCGCCGCGACGACGGCCCTGCGGGACCGACAGAGATTCATGTGTGTGCACCTGCTTTCCGTGATATGTGATCAGCCGAAAACAGACGCTATGGACGGATCTGACACCTCGCCACTCCAGAGCACTCGCCACGCGCGTGAGGATCGCCGGATCGGCCGGGGGAGCCCGGGGGAGTCCGGCGGCGCCAGGGGGCGCCGCGGCCGGCGGCCGGGATCGACGCGGTACGGCTGATGGGGTGGCAGGCCGGCATCACGATGCGCGCCGGGGGCAGGCGCATCGTCATGGGAACGCTGAATCGATGGGAACGGGTGATCGAGCGGTGGGAGCGGGCGCTGCTGGCGAGGCTGCGCCCACGCGAGCCGGTGGAACTGCTCGCCGCCCTGCGCCGCGAGTGTGACGCGCGGGCGGTGGTGTGCGGCCCCAGGCGCGTGGTCGTGCCCAATGTGTACACCGTCGAACTGGCCGACACCCCGCACCGGGAGCTGACGCCGTACCGGGCCCGAGTGGGGGAGGAGCTGACGGATTCCCTGCTCCGCCACGCCGACCGGCACGGGTACGAGTGGGCGGGCCCGGTCACCGTGCGCATCGTCCGGGCCGCGGCCCAAGTCCCCAACGTCCGCTACCGGGTGACCAGCAATCCGATGAGCCACATCCGCGCGGACAGGATCGTCCGCACCGCGCCCGGCTGGTCGTGAACCTCCCCGGCGTCCCGCGCCCCGCGCGGTGCGGATCCCGGCGGCGGCCCGGCGGCGGGCGCGCCTTCGCGGTCAGTGCTCGGCGCCCTCCGCCGGGGTGAAGCGCACCTCGTCCGCCGAGAGCACGGTGCCGGTGTCGTCGACGAAGGCGACGCTGACCGGGCGTCCCCCGCCCGCCGACCGCCGCAGGTGGCTCGGGCCCCGCGCGGGGGTGCGGTGCACGTCCCCCCACTGCTGGAGCGCCGCCAGGATCAGTCGCAGCTCCTCGCCCGCGGGCGTGAGGTGGTAGCTGTAGCGGGTACGGCTGCCCGGCTCCCGGTACGGCCGCTTCTCCATGATCCCCTCGTCCACCAGCGCGGCGAGGCGGCCGGTGAGCATGTCGGCGGCGATCCCGAGCTCGCGGCGGAAGTCGGCGAAGCGCGTCACCCCCCGCAGCGCCGCCTCGCGCAGGATCAGGAACGTCCACTTGTCGCCGACGACCTCGAGGGTGCAGGCGATCGAGCAGGCGGTCTCTTCTTCACGGGAGGCTTTGCTGCTGGGCATGGCTTATTCTACCTCTGAATTGCCTTTTCCAATTCAGCGGGGCGTCCGGCCGCGCCGCGCCGCCGTGTCACCGCGCCGCCGGGGCGGGCAGGCCGGGGTAGAGCAGGTCCAGCCCGCCGGACAGGGCCGCCCGGACGTTGCGGCTCCTGTCGTCGGCCACCACCTCGAGCGCGCGCTGCTCGATGCCGTCCAGGGCCAGGCCCGCCACCCAGGCGGGGTCGACCTTGTCGGAGGGGTCGACGTAGTCGGCCATGTCGGTGTTCATGTAGCCCACGTGGAGCGCGGTCACGTCGATACCGGACGGGGCGAGTTCCTGCCGGACGACGTTGGTCATCGCCCACTCGGCGGCCTTGGCCGCGCTGTAGGCGCCGTATCCCGGGAAGTGGGCCCACGACAGTACGGAGAGGATGTTGAGGACGGCTCCGCCCCCGTTCGCGGCGAGGACGGGCGCGAAGGCCCGCGTGACGCCGAGGGAGCCGAAGTAGTGGGTCTCCATCTCCAGCCGGATGTCGGCCATGTCCCCGTCGGTGAGGCCCGTGTGGGTGCTGACGCCGGCGTTGTTGATCAGGAGGGTGGCGTCGGAGGCGGTCCTTGCCGCCCTGGCGACCGACTCGGGGTCGGTGATGTCCAGCTGGAGCGGTACCGCGCCCGGCAGGTCGACGGAGCCGGGATCGCGGGCGCCCGCGTAGACCTTGGCGGCGCCCCGTTCGAGCAGCTGGGCGGCCAGGTGCCGGCCCAGACCGCGGTTCGCGCCGGTCACCACGGCAACGGAGTTCTTGATGTCCATGGGTTGCTCTTTCCGTTCACAGCTGAGTAGGTACATCCAACCTAGGCCACCTGGATCGGGATTTGCAACCCAGGTGGTGTCGGAGGTGTCGGGGAACCTGCCGGGGGTGCTGGATCGTCTACAGTGCTGTAGACGATTTACGCGCGTGTAGTTGTCCAGGTGTTCGTGCGCCCGGGCGCGTGCGCCGCGTATCCGACCGAGGAGAGGGCCCGCGACGATGTCCGCACCGCCCGCGGCTGCGCCGCCCGCACCCGCACCCGCATCCGGATCCGCGCCGGCGCCTGGCGTCGATGTCCGGGGCGCCCGTTCGTCCCTGACAGCGCTCGGCACGATGGCGGCCCGATGAGCCGGTTCGCGACCCCCGCCGCGACGACCCCCGCGCAGCGCGGGCTCCGGGGCCCGGCGGGCACGGTCGGCCTCGGGGCGCTGGCCGCGTTCGCGATGCTCACCGCCGTCGTGGCGAGCCGCCACGGCACACCCTTCCTCGTCGACGGCACCCTGCTTTCCTGGTCGACCGGGCACCGCCCTGATGTCGCCGTGACGGCGGCGCGCCTGGTCACCGCCACCGGCACGGGCGTGATCGCCTACGCGCTGGCCGTCCTGGCCGGGGCCGTCGCCGGGCGCACCGCGCGGCAGCGCGTCATCGCCGCCGCGGGCGCCCTGGGGTGCCTGGTGGCGGGGCAGGCGGCGCGGTTCGCCGTCATGCGACTGGTGGCTCGGCCGCGTCCGTACGCGGAGGAGTGGGCGGCCCACGCCACCGGGTTCGCCTTCCCCTCCGGCCACGCCGCCACGTCCGCGACGATCGCCGGGCTGCTGGTCGTCGCCGTCCTGCTGCGCGATCCACCCGGCCGCACGGTGCTGGCGGTCTCCGCCGCCTGCTGGGGCGTGGCGGTCGGACTGACCCGTGTCTACCTGGGGGTCCACTGGTTCAGCGACGTCGTCGGAGGCTGGCTGTTCGCCCTGGCCTGGCTCGGGCTGTGCCTGGGCCTCGCCGCCCGGTGGCTGCCCCACGCGCCCGCCGGCGACCAGCGGCGACGAGCCGGGAACGGCGGCCGGTGAGGTGGATCACGGGCGGTGGCCGTCAGCGGATCCTGGTCGTCGAGGACGACCCGGCTCTGCGCGACGTGCTGCTGCGCGCCCTGCGCGACGAGGGCTTCGACACGGTGCCCGCGCGAGACGGCGCCACCGCCCTGCGCCTCGTCGCCGACACCGTGGACGCCGTCGTCCTCGACGTGGGCCTGCCCGACGCCGACGGCCGCGACGTGTGCCAGGCGATGCGCGCCAACGGGTTCCTCGCCCCCGTCCTCTTCCTGACCGCCCACCATCGGCTGACGGACCGGCTCGGCGGATTCTCCGCCGGGGCCGACGACTATCTGCCCAAGCCGTTCCACCTGGCGGAGCTCACCGCCCGGCTGCGCGCCGCGTTGCGGCGGGCCGGGCCGCCGGCCCCCGTGGCCGCCGGCGACGTGGTGCTGGACCCCGTGACATACCGCTGCACCGTCCGGGAGACCCAGGTGGCCCTCACGCCGACCGAGTTCCGGCTGCTGGCCGCGTTGATGGCCGCGTCCGGTGGCATGGTGCGCCGGCGCGAACTCGTCCGGGCCGGCTGGCCCGACGGCGCCCACGTCAGCGACAACACCCTCGACCAGTACCTGACCCGGTTGCGGCGCAAACTCCGTGAGGCGGGCAGCGATCTGACGATCGGCACCGCGCGCGGACTCGGGCACCGCCTCGCATGACGACGACTCCCGGCCGCCCGCGCCCCCGCACCCTGCGCGGGCGGCTGTCGCTGGCCGCCCTCGCCACGGCGACCCTGCTGATGGTGGTGCTCACCGTCGCGTTCAACACCGTCGTCCGCGACCACCTGCAGCACCAGGCGGACGACGAGCTGCGCACCCGGGCCGACGCCGTCGCGGCCACCGTCGACACCCGCCACGTGCCCGTACGCGTCCTGGAGATGCCGGACGACGCGTTGTTCGACACCAACGTGTGGATCTACAGCGGCACCCGGCTGATCGAGCACCCGGCCTCCTCCCCGGCCGGCAGCGCCCTGACCCGCGCCGCCGCCCGGGTCGCCGCACAGCCCGGCCGGCACTGCGCCACGCTCGCGAACGACGGCCCCGTACGGCTGTGTTCGGTGCCCGCCGCGGACCACGGCCCCCGCACCGGAGCACCCCCTGTCGTGGTCACGGCCCTGGACCTGTCCCCGTACCGCGCATCGGCCGGCACCCTGCTGGCCGGCTCGCTGGCGCTGGACGGAGCCGTCCTCGTCTGCATGTACGTCCTGACCGGACTCGCGGTGGGACGCGCACTCCGTCCGGTGCGGGCGATGACCGAACAGGCCGCGCGGTGGGGCGCCATCGCCTCGCGGGAACGCTTCGCCGACACGGACCGGCCCGCCGAACTCGCCCGGCTCGGCACGTCCCTGGACGCGCTGCTGGATCGCATACGTACCGTGCTGCGCCACGAGCAGCAGCTCACACGGGAGCTGTCGCACGAACTGCGCAACCCCCTGGCCCGGATCACCGCCGAGCTCGACTGGCTGCGGGCGCGCCCCCGCTCCGGCACCGACACCCGCGCCGCCCATCTGGCCATCGCCGAGGCCGCCCGGTCGATGCGCACGATCTGCGACACCCTGCTCGACGACGCGCGGGGCTCCGCGGCCACGGCTCCCGGGACCAGCGACGTCGTACCGGTGCTGCGACGCCTCACCGGGGTGCCCGCCGACTCGTCCGTGGCGGTCTCGCTCGCCGTCCCCGGCGGGGACGCTCCGACGGCCGGTGTCCCCGCCGCGCTGCTGGAGCGCATGGTCGGCCCCCTCGTGGACAACGCGCTGCGCCACGCCCGTGCACAGGTCGTCGTGCTGGCCGCCCGGGACCAGGGCCGCGTACGCGTCGAGGTCCTCGACGACGGCCCCGGAGTGCCGCCCTCCTTTGTCGCGTATCTGTTCCAGCCGGGCCGGCGCGCCGATCCGGACGACGGGCACCCGGGCGCGGGCCTGGGCCTGCCGCTCGCGCGCCGCCTCGCCCGCTCCGCCGGGGGCGACGTCCGCTACGAGCCGCGCCGGCCCTCGGGAGCGCGTTTCGTGGTCACCCTGCCGCCGGGCTGAGCGGCCCCGGAAAATGCGTTGCCGCCGAGGCGGCGATTCCCCTTGGCTGGGCGGCGTGACCGAACTGCGCACCGATCGCCTGATCCTCCGCCGATGGCGGGACTCCGACCTCGAACCCTGGGCCGCGATGAACGCCGACCCCGAGGTCCGGGAGCACTTGGGGGACGTGCTGACCCGGGAGCAGAGCGATGCCTCCGTGGCCCGGTTCCAGGCCGGGTTCGACGAGCGCGGCTACGGCTGGTGGGCGGTCGAAGTGCGGGAGACCGGCGAGTTCGCCGGCTTCGCGGGCCTGGATCCGGTGGACGACGGTCTGCCGTTCACGGGTGTGGAGATCGGCTGGCGCCTCGCCCGCGCCGCCTGGGGCAAGGGCTACGCCACCGAGGCCGCCCTGGCCGTCCTGGCCTTCGGATTCCGCACCCTCGGGCTCCCCGAGATCCTCGCGGTGACGACCGCCACCAACCTCCGCTCCCAGGCGGTGATGCGCCGCATCGGCATGACCCGCGACCCGGCCGGCGACTTCGACGACCCCAGCGCCCCCGAAGGACCGCTGCGCCCGAACGTGCTCTACCGCATCGCCCCTGACGCCCGGACCGGCCGGGCGTAGCCGTCACGGGGCAGCGCGGGGCGGGGCAGGGCGGGCGTTGGATGCCGCGGCCGACCACCCGGCACAATGTCCGGCCGGCAGGGGAGCGACACCTGCCGGCCGGACGGGTGAGGGGGCGTCAGCCCGCCTGCGGGGCCGGACGGTCGCCCTCGACGACGTCGCGCCGCGTCACCGACAGATAGACGACGAGCCCGAGGATGACCGCCAGGAACAGGACGCTGGTGACCACGGTGCCGATGCCCAGACCGCCGTCGCCCGTCGGCTGCGACAGGTAGTCGCCGATCGACGCGCCCAGGGGCCGGGTCAGCACGTACGCGATCCAGAAGCTCCACACCGCGTT